>JAEYRC010000198.1 GCA_023409675.1 Bacteroidota bacterium | reverse complement strand
TAGCGGTCGTAGCGGGCTATAAATTCATGAACATCTCCCAGTAAGTTTTTATTCAGTATATCCTGTATGGTCAGAAAATCACTAACATAACGCCTGTTTTGGTATACACTGATGAATTGTTCAGCAGCATTGGAGTATTCCACCAGTTTCCGGGCTTCCTCACTGGTATTGGTGAAGGGCTTTTCGAGAACAACATATTTGCCCGCTTCAAGCGATTTTACAGCATAAGGAAAATGCGTTTCATTGGGTGTGGTGATGACGACCAGGTCTATATCCTGCCGCAGCAAATCTTCCAGGTTACGTACGATAGTAACGTCCGGATAAAGTTCCTTCGATTCATTCCGGTTTCTTTCCAGCACGCAACTAAGTTCAAATCCGGGATGTTGCACGATGAAAGGGGCATGAAATACTTTTGCCGAGATACCAAAACCGACCAGGCCGGTGCGAATTATTTTCATAATTTTTTCTTTTCTTACAAGGCTTCCAGCATAAAACGAAGCCAGTTTTTGTAAAAGATATTTTCAATATCCTGCTGTTGGTAGCCGCGCTGTGTTAAAACCGGGATCAGTTGCCGGATATCCGCAATGGAATCCAGTTCCAGGGGCGCCTGTTCTTTTCCGAAAGCTCCGTCGAGGTCGGTACCGATGCCCACATGCAGGGTATTGCCGGCTAACGGACAGATATGATCGATGTGCTCCGCCACGCGCTGAAGGGTACAGTGCATATTCTGGGGTGTCGACTTTCCCCTGATCCAGTTTTCCACAATCATCCACGCGTCCATGGCCACACCAATGACAGCCTTGCGTTCGATAAGCACACTAATCTGTTCATCGGTGAGTTGCCGGTTGTGGTTCACCAGGGCGCGGCAATTGTGGTGGCTGGCCCATACCCGACCCTGATAACGTTCAAGCGCATCCCAGAATGCATCATCGCACAGGTGCGTTACATCAAGAATCATATTCAGTCTGTCCATCTCAGCCAGTAATGCTTTCCCGGCATCATTAAGCCGGCCTGCCGAATCGGTGCCATTCGCATAGCGGCCCGGTCCGTAATGGGCTGGGCCAACCGCTCTCAATCCATCCCTCCAGCTTTGTTCGAGGTGCTGCACCGTTACGAGTGAGTCGGCACCTTCAAGACTCAGGATATATCCTATTGGTTTGGCAGAAGAATGAACAGATTCATCCAGCCAAAGCGAAACATGATCTTCCAACTGCTGCCGGTTGGTGATCTGCACCATTTCTCCGTTGCGTTCCATCTGGCGGTACCAGGCCAGTTGGCCCTGAGTTTGCGCCCAGGCCTGCTCAGGTGAATTCCATCCCGGAAGCGGATTGTCTGCTGCGGTATAACGGGCAATCTGCGTGGCGACAACCAAACCAATATTGCCGCGTCGTAATTCAGGAAGACAAACCAGTCCTTTGCCACGGTCAGGCTTATCCGAAAGATGCTCTTCCGTTTTTCTGAGTTGTTCCAGGGGATACTGCAGAGGCCGGTTCCATTCCAGTGCATTCATGGCCAGATCAAGATGAGCATCTATAATAAACATGATCTATAACCGAATTGATAGGGTTAGATGGTAAGTTTTCTTTTCCTTGCAGGAATATCCCAGTACGCGGCAGGTTGGTGATCCTGGATTACAAGGGCCTGATCATATAATGCTACGGTTGGACAAATGTGCCAGGGTAATGCATATACTATATCACCAGGTTTAAAATCATAAGCGTTTTCGACCCCGGCCACCAGGTGTTCTTCACTTTGTGATATCATGGTCATTCCGGGAACATTGAGAAAATGTACGCGTTGATCGGGTGGATTTTCCGCTGCTACGGATTTATGACCGAGGTCGAGACAAACTCTGTCGGGCCCGGGTATCGAAATTACCCGGCTGAAGACCACAGCCGCAGGTTCAAATGGCTGTTCAGGGCAGTTTTTCATATAGCCATAATCCCATAATGCAAAGGTGCCCGGACTACAGATCCGGTCAGGCTGCTTGTTATGATAGGCGAAAGAAGGGCTCCCGCCGGCTATCAGTGATGGGTAACCGTATCCAGACCGTTCCGCTGCCTCCCGCAACTCCTGAACGGGTGCAAAAGCGGCTTCCGCTTCAAGCGAACGTTCTTTTACATCGGGATTGCGGAGATGCCCGTCATAGGCATGGAAACCATAAAACCTGATGCCCTTCAGCATGGAACAGAATGTCAGTAATTCAAAGGCATCAGTTCCGGGATAGATTCCCGTACGATTCATGCCCACATTCAAATCGATATAAATGCCGGCGATCAGGTCTTCCGCTAAAAAGTATTCAGAAATTTCTGTGGCCACCGTTGCAGCATCTACCAGGCAGGAAAATCTGCTGTTTGGATATTCTTTTACGAGCGAAGCCAGCCTGGGTATTTTAGTACCGGTTGGTTGCATGGCATAAAGAATATTTGTTGCGCCTTCGCGCGCCAGCATTTCGGCTTCCGCAATGGTGGAACATTTGAACCCCGTTATGCCTTCTTCCATCATTAAGCGAATGACAGCGGGCATTTTAACGGTTTTTACATGGGGGTAAAGGCGGTCAGGCGTTCCCATCATAGCAACAGCCCTGCGAATATTTTCCCGGATCCTGTCGGGATAAATTAACAATGCCGGTGAATCAATCGTATCTGTAAGTTCTGCCTGGTACCATTCCATAGTAAACGGATTATATTTCTTTCAAAGCGAATATAACTTCAATTTCCACAGCGATGTTTCCCGGAAGAGAACCCATGCCAACGGCGCTGCGCACCCCTACACCACGATCATCACCCCAGATCTCCGCAAACAATTCACTGCATCCATTAATGACGTAGGGATGTTCGCCAAAATCCGGAACGGCATTAACCATCCCCAGCACTTTAACGACCGAATCAATTTTCTCCAGACTGCCAAGATATTTTGTGACGGAAGCAAGTATGGTTAGTCCCACCTGGCGTGCGGCCGCTTTAGCTTCATCGCGGTTTAGCTGGTCGCCCACTTTGCCGGTGATGAGCGTGCCATCATTCCTGACCGGGCCATGACCGGAAACGTATAACAGGTTTCCAACCTGCAGGCAAGGCTTATACACTCCGGAAGGTTTAGGAGCCGGAGGAAGTTGTAATTCAATCATTGTTCAATTTTAGTCGGGTAAAGATACGGTCAGGAGATGATTTGCTTCATTAATAATACACCGAGCAGTCCCGCCACCGCAACAATTGATTCCATCACCGACCAGGATCGTATGGTATCTTTTATACTGAGGTTGAAGTATTCTTTATACAACCAGAAACCGGCATCATTAACATGGGAGAACATCAGACTACCCGCACCGATAGACAGTACCATAAGGTTTGGATCAGCGCCGGTGGAGTGCAGTACCGGAGCTATTATTCCCGCGGTGGTAAGACCGGCGACAGTGGCTGAGCCAACACATACCCTGATGATGGCGGCTATCAGCCAGCCCAGGATAAGCGGATCCGCTTCCACCTGCTGCAATACACCGGCGATCTGGGTACTGACGCCGCTTACTGTAAAGATCTCTTTCAGGGCTCCCGCGCCCGCCACGATCAGCAGGATGAGCGCGATATCTTTAACGGAATCACCATAGAGGTTCATGATCCAGCTCATCTTTCTTTGCTGAAACAATCCGAGTGACCAGGTGGCAAAAAATACGGAAATGATCATGACAATCGCCGGATCACCGATAAAGCGAATCAGGGGCAGAAAAGGTGAATCATCTTCTGCATACAAGCCCCAAACCGTGGCGATGACCAGTAACAAAACAGGCAGCAATGAGGTGAAAAAGCTGTTCAGGGTTCCCGGGAGGTTGCCACTGTGTTCAGTTGGGCGGAAGATGTCCAGTGGTTCGGAGCGGATATTCTTCAGCGTTAGAGCGAAAAGGGGGCCGGCAAGCACAATGGTAGGGATGGCGATAATTAAACCATACAGCAGGGTTAGACCCATATCGGCATTGAATTGCGCTACCAGCGCGGCGGGAGAAGGGTGAGGTGGAAGAAATCCATGGGTTACAGAAAGCGCGGCCAGCATGGGAAGCCCGATATATACAGCCGGTACTTTATATTGATAAACCACAGCAAAGATGAGCGGTACCATCAATACAAAGCCGACATTGTAAAACAGCGGAATGCCAACGATAAAGCCGGTGATCATCAGCGCCCAATTGATATATTTCCGGCCAAAAATTTTGATAAGCTCTCCGGTTATTCTTTTTGCGGCGCCGCTTTCCGCGACAAGTTTGCCCAGCATGGCTCCCAGACAAATGATAATCACCAGCGAACCCAGCGTATCACCAATTCCCTTTTGTACGGCCCCGGTGATGGCTCCCGCGGGAATACCTAACAGCAAGCCTCCGGTAAAGGCTGCCACCAGGAAAGCCAGGAAGGTATTCATCTTCCCCCAGGTTATAAGGAGAACCAATAAGAGTATGGTGCATAAAACTATAAGTATGGTCATTCGGGGAACAGTTGGTAGTGGTAAAAGCAGTCCTTCTAAAAATAAAGAAAATATGCTGAATCATGTTTAGTGGTTTAAAAAAGCTGATGCATTTTACTGCATGGCATAATCAGTTCCACAAACAGCTTTCGATTGTTATTTTATTAAGGGTAAATTATCTGGCGACACCATCAAACAGGAATCCGTTTATCCGACCCACACAAGGACCTTGAAAAATCTGTGGCAATGCGCTTATCCATACAAGGCTTTCCGCTAAATTGCATCAATGGATTCGTTAACGCATATTGTGATTGGCGCCGGCGTAGGAGAAGTATTTGCCGGCCGCAAACTGGGCAAAAAAGCCCTGGTAATCGGGGCTCTATTACAAAGCTTTCCCGATATTGATTTTGTAGCATCTTTCTGGTTAAACCCCGTTGAAGATATTGTTGCTCATCGCGGAATTACACACTCCATCCTGTTTGCCGCCATCATGGCTGTGGGGCTTGCGGCATTTTTCAATAAACGCTATGCAGCCAGGCAAATAGGCTTCCGGCGATGGTTATGGTTCTGTAGTGCTGAACTTGCACTGCATTTATTCCTCGATGCATTTAACGCTTATGGAACAGGGTGGTTCGAACCGTTCAGTACAGCAAGGGTTTCCTTTAATTCAATATATGTTGCCGATCCGCTTTTTTCAGTGTTGCCGATTATAGCATTTCTTTTTTTGTTATTTACCCGGCAGTCGAATCCCAACCGGATGAAATGGATCCGTATTGGCCTGGGTTCTGTTTGCCTTTACCTGAGTTTCAGTGTTTTCAGCAAGTTAAAAGTGTTTAATGATGTGGAGGAAATCGCCGCCGGCAAAGGGATCAGCTATAACCGGTATTTTACTACGCCAACACCGCTTAATTCGGTTTACTGGTTTGTGGTTCTGGAAAATGATTCAGGCTATAATATCGGTTACCGGTCGCTGTTTGAACGGGACATGGACATGAACTTTGAATATTTCCCCCGTAATGCAAACCTGCTCAGCAGTATGCAAAACAGTAAAACAGTTCAGCACCTGGTGAACTTTTCGCAGGGTTTCTATGTGGCTGATCAATGGGGCGACAGTCTTGTTTTCAGCGACCTGCGCTTTGGTCAAATGGTCGGATGGTATAAGCCGCGCAATCGTTTCGCGTTTTATTATTTTCTGCATCATGAAGATAACAATGAACTGATCATTCAGCGGGGCAGGTTTCAGCATTGGGACCGCGCTGCGGCAGCGGCACTCTGGCGCGGTATACGAGGAAGAAAGATCAGCGAACCTGCCGGAAATAAAAGGTAGATGCTTTGAACAGCAATTGCACCACCTGGTAAGCGATCCATTGCAGGAAGCGCGACAGCAGTGAATATTTCCGGTCGTAGGCCGCGGCGGTTATCCGTATACAGTCTTTTTCAATGATCTCTTCCAGCCGCTGATGTACCATGTTCGCACATGAACTGTTTTTGATGTCGAGATTAAGCTCTATACTGGCATAGGCGCTGATGTTATTAACGTTATAGCTTCCTACGGTACACCATTTGCCATCATATGCCGCTATCTTGCCATGCAGTATGCTGGGCTGATATTCATAAATTTCAATATTGTGCCGGAACAGTTTCCGGTAAAAATGGCGCTCGGCCAGCTTTGCCGTCAGAATATCCGAATGGCCTGCAAGAATGATACGGACGCGCACCTTTCGATCTGCCGCTTTGATCAGGGCCCTGCCAAACGATTTTCCGGGAAGGAAATAACTTGACATGATCAGGATATCGTGCTGCGCCTTCGAGAACATCTCATAATAACTTGCTGTAATCTGTGTTTTATTATTAACCCAGTCATTACGCCTGAGCCTGATCTCCACATCGCCGGATGGAGTTGGGCGACTAAGATGTTTTTCAATAATCCGGCGCGATTTAACCCGGCTTTTTGTCCATAATCGCAAACATACCTTTACCAGTTCCGCGGCAACCTGTCCTTCAGCATATACAGCCCAGTCGAGCCAGGAATGCTGTCCTTCCATATCATTGTACTTATTGCTGATATTGATGCCACCAACGAGAGCATGCTGTCCGTCGGTCACCAGAATCTTATGATGCATCCGTCGGCCGAAGTAAAAATTTGAGGAGCGGAAAATCGGTTCAAACATTCTGAAAAAAATACCATTTTCCAGTAAGCGTAGGCGGAATGCTTCAGGAAGTGAAGCAGAGGCGTATCCGTCGCACAGCAGGTAGACTTCAACACCCCGGCCAGCCGCGCGGATCAACGCGTCAGCAATCATATTGCCGGTTTCGTCGGCATCAAAAATATATACCTGCAGGTGAATGGATTCTACAGCGGATTCAATCATCTGCAGCATCCTGTCGAAATACCCTTTGCCGCCTTTGACCAGGGAACAGGAGGCATTGCGCGTATAGGCATATGAAGGATCAATCGAAATCCCGGGCATTGGACAGGCTGTTTACCATGCAATATAGTTGATGTATCAAAGCCGGTCTAAAATAATAAACCCCCGCCTGTTCGGCAAGGGAATATATGAGTATAGGGTTTGGGGGAATATATCGTTCTGTTCAGTGCGTCTTTGCGGATGTAAATTTGATACATTTTAGTAGTGGGGCATGCATAAACTTCAACTACTTTACCGGTTTATCGGGTTTTATATAGCGTTGATACATAATTACCCTTAGTGAGCCGGGGATAAGCGTAGGTCAATTTGTATAACCTTTTATCCCTTCAACGGCTGGAGTAATATGCAGGGAAGGCTTTTGGTGTGCCAATCAATAGATGATGGTAAAAACTCATAAACAGTTGATAGGTTGTAACTCCTCAGTATGTTTCCATTTGATGAGGTTTGATAATGATTATCCGGTAACTTTTTTAATCTGCATACCAATTCAGCATGCCTGGTATTGAATAAAATTCCATGCAAACATCCGGTGATATCATATAATTGCGGAACTTAGAAAATTATGCAGACACTATATCACGCCGCTTTATGTTCTTTCGGATTATCAGGAAAAGTTTTTCATGCTCCCTTTCTGCATCTGCATCCGGGGTTTAATCTCTATGCTGTAGTGGAAAGATCGATGAACCTGGCCCGACAGGAATATCCTGACGTTCAGGTGTATCGTTCCATAGATGAACTGCTGAACGATGAGCAGGTTGATCTGGTGGTTGTGAATACACCCAATTTTACACATTTTGATTATGCGCGTCAGGCATTGCTGGCTGGTAAGCATGTGGTGGTTGAAAAACCTTTTACGGTTACAGTTCAGGAGGCGGAAGAATTAGTGCAGCTTGCCCATTCTACCGGGAAGATGTTATCGGTGTTCCATAACCGCCGGTACGACAGTGATTTCCGGACAGTTGAAAAGATCGTTCATGATAAGGTTTTGGGTCATATTGTTGAAGCGGAATTTCATTTTGACCGTTATAATCCGGTATTAAGTCCGAAAGAACATAAAGAATCAGGCGGCCCCGGAACCGGAGTATTGTATGATCTTGGTCCTCACCTGATCGATCAGGCCGTCTGTTTATTAGGAATGCCCCGTTCCGTATTTGCCGATATTCAACGGCAGCGTGAGGGTTCAAAGGTTGATGATTATATTGATCTGTTATTTTATTATGATACTTTACGTGTTCGGCTAAAGTCGGGGTATTTTGTCAGAGAACCTATCCCATCTTTTGTACTCCATGGTACCGACGGATCATTGTTGAAATCAAGAGCCGATGTGCAGGAAACTGAGCTTCTGGCAGGAAAGAGACCTGTTGATGCTCCCGATGCCTGGGGAATGGAACCTGAATCTGAACAGGGTTTGTTGCATACAGGGCGAAACAATACGGTGATCCGTGAGCGCATCCCATCTTTACAGGGCAATTATCTTGATTATTATCAGGGGATTTACCAGGCGCTGGTTTCCGGTGAGCAGCCTCCTGTGGATGCGATGGCCGGACTGAAGGTAATGCGCCTGATACAGGCGGCAGAGGAAAGCCACCGGTTAAAAAAGGTGATTGATCTATAACTATCTATTTTCATTCTATGCTCAACAGGGTTTTGAAAATTCATGAACGGGATAATGTTCTGGTGGCGCTTACCGATCTCCATCCCGGCGAGCAGGTCAGCTACCAGGGTCAGCAATACACTAAAGCGGAAGAAATACCTGTCAAACATAAATTCACCGCGGAACCTGTAGATACAGGATCCGTTATTGTTATGTACGGCGTTGTGGTGGGCCGGGCTATACGACCGATAGTTCGGGGCGGACTGGTTTCTGTGGATAATACCATACACCAGGCCGAAGAATATAAACTTGGCCCGCGACGTACTGCCTGGACAGTTCCGGATATTTCCGCTTTTGCAGGCAGAAGTTTCCAGGGTTATCACCGCGCGAATGGGTCGATAGGAACAGCAAATTACTGGATTGTACTTCCACTCGTATTTTGTGAGAACAGGAATCTTGAGGTGTTGAAAGAATTGTTTCTATCCGAACTGGGCTTCGGGCAAACGGTAGATCATAACTACCGGGAATGGTTAAGGGAACTTATTGCGCATAGGGATGCCGGTGATGATGAACAGGCAATTTTAAACAGGACTATTCCTACGTCTGTACCGCGTAGTAATAAAATACATCGTTCTCCATATTTTCCCAATGTCGATGGCATCAAATTTCTGGAACATACAGGAG
>JAEYRC010000195.1 GCA_023409675.1 Bacteroidota bacterium | reverse complement strand
TATGAAACCTATGCTGCACTGGCCAAAAAACATTTCCATGGCGACCTGTCAGGAACACTGCATGTAACGGCTGGTCTGGGTGGTATGGGTGGAGCTCAGCCACTTGCCATCACCATGAATCGTGGTGTTTGCCTGGTTGCTGAAGTGGAGAAATGGCGGATGGAAAAACGCAAAGAAACCCGGTATCTTGATGAGATCGAGGAGGATATTGATAGAGCCATTGACCGGGCTTTGGATGCGAAAAGCAGGCATATTCCGCTATCAATAGGTGTTTGCTGCAATGCGGTTCATTTGCTACAACGGTTAGTTGAACGGAACATACAACCGGATTCACTGACCGATCAAACCTCAGCCCATGATCCCCTGACCGGTTACTGGCCGCATGATCTTTCCATCGACGAAGCCCTTCAGTTGCGCAAAAATGATCCCGAAAAATACCTTATCCATGCCCGTAAGTCGATCTGTTTACACGTCTCCTTAATGCTGCAGCTTCAGCAGGGGGGTACGATAACATTCGATTATGGAAATAATATCCGGGCTGTAGCCCGCGATGAAGGATTAGCAAATGCGTTTGATTTTCCGGGCTTCGTTCCGGCCTATATCCGGCCATTATTTTGTGAAGGGAAAGGGCCCTTTCGGTGGGTTGCCTTAAGCGGTGATCCGGAAGATATTTTTACCACTGATAAGGTTATTGCAGAACTCTTTCCGGAGAATCAACCACTGCAGCGATGGCTGGCCTTAGCAAAAGAAAAGATCGCCTTCCAGGGTTTACCTGCACGCATCTGCTGGCTGGGACAGGGTGAACGGGAGATAGCCGGACAGGCCTTTAATGAACTGGTACGCACGGGTAAGGTAAAGGCACCGATCGTAATCGGCCGCGATCATCTCGATACCGGTTCTGTAGCCTCTCCAAACCGCGAAACAGAGGCTATGGCCGATGGCAGCGATGCTATAGCAGACTGGCCGGTTCTCAATGCGCTGGTGAATACGGCGGGCGGAGCAAGTTGGGTGAGCTTACATCACGGCGGCGGTGTGGGTATGGGTTACAGCATTCATGCGGGAATGGTGATTGTGGCCGATGGCACCGATGCGGCTGCCCGGCGACTGCAAAATGTATTGCGCAACGATCCGGGGCTGGGTGTAATACGCCATGCTGATGCCGGTTATCCCTTAGCTGAAGCTACCAGAGAAAAATTTGGCTTAGGATTGAAAACCGGGCAATGAAGCTGTTTCAAAGCCCGGGTTTATTCAACTTATAATCACTTCATCGCGGATACCTGCTTACGGTTTTGAAGCCTTCATCATCTCTTCCTTTTCACGAATCTCATCGAACCTCGGATTGAGTTTAACCGGAACGGTATTTTTCTTCCGCAAACGCATATTCAGCATCTCCACGATCAGGGAGAATGCGATAGCCGTATAAATATATCCTTTACTAATATGCTGATGGAATCCTTCGGCGATCAGCATTACACCAATCAATATAAGGAAGGCCAGCGCGAGCATCTGAAGCGTAGGGTGTTTGTTGATGAAACGGCTAATCTGGCCGGCAAAGGAAATCATGACGAGGATTGATACCACTACGGCAATGATCATGATGATTACATTTTCTACCAATCCTATGGCTGTAAGAATAGAATCAAAAGAGAATACGGCATCCACCATAATGATCTGTAAAATTACTCCGCTAAAAGAGGAATATTTTGGTTTGGTTTCCTTTTCAATGCTCTGTTCGAGTTTATGGTGAATTTCCAGCGTACTTTTTGTGAGCAGAAATAATCCGCCCGCAATCAATATGATATCTTTCCAGCTAAGACCAAAAGGTTCGGGGCCATCCGTTGGAATAAAGTCGAGGGTAATAACCGGATAAGTCAGTTTAATGAGCGTTGTGATAAACAGCAACAGAGCAACCCGGAAAACCATTGCCAGTAAAAGACCCAGGTTGCGGGCTTTGGGCTGCTGCTTTTCCGGAAGCTTATTGGAAACAATCGAAATAAATATGATATTATCAACTCCAAGGATGATCTCCAGAAAACAAAGTGTAGCAAGGCTGACCCACACCGCGGGATCGGCAAAATTTGGGAAGTCCATTCAGGATTATTTAGATGATTACTACTAATTTTTATGCCAGCTATTCATCCTGTGTGTAAAGCAGGATTAGCAGGCCTGTGTTGCTGGTACAAATATAGACGTGTTTTCAATGCCCGGCATTTCCGCAAACAATTATCTTTTCATCATTGATGTTTTGTAATATTGTCAGGTGGCATCGACTACCTTTCTAAATATCGCCGGGCTTGTAAATACCCGGGAGCAATGCACCCTGCTGCGGGGCGCAGAACTCGGCAAAATGCCTGGTCTTAAAGATGCCTACCTTGTTATAGAGGGAGATGAAATTGCAGATTTTGGTTCCATGAGCCACTATCGCCATGCCCTAAGTGGTGATCATATTATTGATGCCCGGAGCCGTTTCATTTTGCCTGCCTTTTGCGACTCGCATACACACCTGGTTTTTCCTGCCAGTCGTGAAGGCGAATTCATTGATAAACTTAAAGGGATCAGCTATGCCGAAATCGCGGCAAGAGGAGGCGGGATTCTGAATTCTGCAAAAGGTGTGGAAGAATTATCGGAAGATCAGTTGTTTAACCAGGCATGGTCGCGGCTGGAAGAAATATCCCTTCAGGGCACAGGAGCAGTTGAAATCAAAAGCGGTTATGGATTGTCGGTAGAAGGAGAACTTAAAATGCTGCGGGTAATCAAAAAACTGAAAGAACGTTCATCCCTGGCGATTAAAGCCACTTTTCTGGGCGCGCATGCTTATCCTGCTATATACCGCGACGATCATCGCGGTTATATCGACCTGCTGATAAGGGAGATGTTACCCGTTATCGCTGCGGAAAGCCTGGCGGATTATATTGATGTTTTCTGTGAAAAAGGTTTTTTTTCGCTTGAAGAAACCGCTGAAATTTGCAGGGCCGGACAGCAGTATGGGTTGAAGCCAAAGCTGCATGCCAACCAGTTGAATGCATTTGGCGCGGTTGAACTTGGGGTCAAACTTAATGCGCTAAGCGTAGACCATCTCGAAAGCATGAATGAAGAAGCGATAACCGCTCTCTCATCCTCCGAAACCATAGGAACGCTGTTGCCCACCGCGGCTTTCTTCCTGAATTTACCGTACCCACCAGCCCGTGAATTGATACAACGCGGCGCTGCACTGTCGCTGGCTTCAGATTACAATCCGGGATCTTCACCGGGGGGAAATATGAGCTTTGTTATCAGCCTGGCCTGCATTAAAATGAGAATGTTACCGGAGGAAGCGATCAATGCCGCTACCCTGAATGGCGCGTATGCCATGGAGGTGGCCGATAGCCTGGGAAGTATAAGCAAAGGTAAAAAAGCCAGCATCATACTTACTCAGCCCATTCCATCGCTGGACTACCTGCCATACCGGTTTAGCACATCCGTAATTGAACGCACCATGATAAAAGGAAAATGGATATCCTGATAAGACTTTATAACAACAAAACAACGTACTATGAAACATTTTAAAGTGTACAACCGGCAGGATATTCTCTCCCTGACCCAGGTTAGGCGTTTTGAAACCAAACTTGGTGAACGCGTACAGTGTCCGGTTTCGAGGGATAACCCCGAAGAACACCTGAAAAATTCCGATGCGCGTTTTGTTTTAGTTGGTATACCGGAAGATATTGGAATCAGGGCAAATCATGGAACAGGCGGCGCCGATTCAGCCTGGACGCCATTCTTATCATCATTCCTCAATATTCAAAGCAATGATTTTCTTTCCGGTGATGAAATTCTGTTGCTGGGACATTTCGATTTCGGTGACCTGAAATTCCTTATCGAACAAAACGCCAGTGATGACTCGGAAAAGATCGACGCGTACCGCCATGCGGTTATTACCATTGATGATGAAGTAGAGCAACTGGTAAAACTGATCATTGCCCATGATAAAATTCCTGTTGTCATCGGCGGGGGGCATAATAACTCGTATCCTTTGCTGAAAGGATCTGCAAAGGCGTTGCATAAAAAAGCCCTGATTCCCCTTGCACAGATTAACTGTGTAAACCTCGATGCCCATGCGGATTTCCGTCCGGTGGAAGGCCGGCACAGCGGTAACGGATTCCGCTACGCGGAAGAAGACGGGTTCTTACACAAATACTGTATTGTGGGTTTACATGAGAACTATCTTCCGCAAAACGTGTGGCTTGATATTGTGAACAATCCGTTCATTGATTTTATTTCCTATGAAGACATCTTTATCCGGGAAAAAAGATCCTTTATTCAGGCTGTCGCGCACGCTACCGGATTTACAGAAGATACTTATTGTGGGATAGAAATTGATCTCGACAGTATTGAACATGCCCTCAGCAGCGCCTGCAGCCCATCAGGAATAAGTGTTTTACAGGCCCGACAGTATGTTTCTTTTGCCGCTGTCGATTGCAAAACCGCTTATTTTCATGTTTGCGAAGGGGCTGCACAACTTACCGATGGCAGGAAACAGGAATCGACTGGAAAGCTGATCAGTTACCTCGTGAGCGATTTTATCAAATCATCGCTGGAAACTTAAAAGGCAATGCCCAGGTTAATATACGAACGCACCTGACGTGACTGGTCGTTGTACATGACACTGATTTCAAGCGGCCCTAACGGTAAGTTATAACCGAAAGTTAACGCGTGACCGGAAAGGAAGTTCGGCTTTTGAATAATATTGTTCGTACTGACGAAATTATTGATCAGGCCGTTACTGCGCGCAGTAAGGAATATATTGTTGAACAAGCGGTACCGGAGCGCGAGCTGAAGACTGGCAACACTTGGGGTGATAACAGTATTTCTTCCAGTCCGGCAAACAATACCTGGTTGCGGAATACATGCGTCATTCCACCGATAGCAAAGTCATTCAGGATATTCTGTTTATAATTCACATTTATCCCAGATTGAAAACCTGTATAAAAATTTAACCTGTTGCTTAAAGGAATATAGCCTTCTGCATTGGCAGTTAAGCGGTAATAATTATTATAGGTTATTCCCAGTGAATCGATATTATCTACTTCAGTACCATTTGAATAATAGCGGATATGGGGGGTCTGATTGAATATGGTTCCGGCTTCCACATCCATCCTGAAACCGCGGTTGGGAAAAATAGCCTTATCCAGGGTATTGATCGCGGCAAAGAGGTATGAAGTGACAAATTCATTTTTTCCCGATACATCTATAACCGATTGTATGGAAGGAGAGTAGCGCACCCATTCAAAACGCGTTCCCGCGCCAACAGTAAACTTCCGGTTAGCTGAATATTGAAGCCGGGCATCCGATTTAAAATATTGCATTCCATACAATCCATCGCGCTTAAAGCGATTGTAAGAGGCCACATCAAAACGTTCATACGAACCACCCAATACCAGGGCTACATCTTTTCCGCGACCAAGGTATTGCAGGTGTTCGGCCCTGGCCCTGAAACTCTCACTCAGATTAACCGAAACAAGACTGCGCGAATGATTGAATACAAAATTCCGGCTGGTCAGGTTCATCAGTACCCCAATACCGGTGAATCTATTATAATGGATGCCCAGTTTGGCAAAAGTCACCGGGTTTTCAATCACATCAAAATGAATGATTGCCGACCCATCACGAACCGGCTCCAGCGTATAGACAATACGGTTATAATACCGCGTGCCGAAAACCTTACGGATCAGGTTGGAAAGTTTTGCCGGGGTATAATACATTCCTTCCTCAAGGCTCATCATATTGATGATGAAGTTGCGGGAAATCTGTTCATCACCGTGAACCCGGATTCCGGAAATCTTTATTGAATCCATTTTCGGAAGCCTGTTTTCCCGGAAAGGCTTCGGTCCATAGAGCCGGTCGAGTGAATCTTTAAGCGCTTTCAGCCGGGGGTATAACAACCTGCCCTGATCTATCCCGATCTGCAAAATTTCTTCATCACGGTTAAAACTGCCGGCATGAAAATCATCAACAGGCAAATCCAGAAAAATATCGGCAAGAGAATCCGCATCACGGTTATCATAAGCCTCTTTAAAGAAGGCGATCTGTAACAGGATCTGGATTGCTGAGGTCAGTTTTTCTCCCGGCATCAGGCCCGTAGACACTTTACTGGCAATAATTACATCGGCACCCATTTCCCTGACATCTTCAACGGGCAGGTTACGGACAATACCTCCATCGACCAGCTTACGCCCCTGGTAATCCACCGCTGTAAATACCGATGGAATGGCCATGGTGGCCCGCACCGCCGTGGCAATTTCTCCCTTATCCATTACCACAATATCACCGGTCGAAATATCTGTACCAATACATTTGAAGGGGATGGAGAATTCAGAGAAATCTTTTATAGAATAGACCGGGAAAAAGAGTTCCGAAAACTTCAGCCATAATTCTTCTGATTCAATTACGCCCGTTGGAAGCCTGAACCCATGATTTATCCAGGGCAACTCAATCGCGTATTTACTGTATTCATCTTTTTCTTCCATTACAATGGCGCGGAGTGAACTCTGATTGGATAACAAAACATCCCAATCGGTCTGCCGGGCTATTGCTTCTATTGCAGCCGCAGAATACCCGGTGGCATATAAGGCGCCTACAATACCGCCCATACTTGTACCGGTGATGTAATCAATGTTAAGTCCGGCTGAATCCACCGCCTTCAGAATACCAATATGCGCAAGGCCTTTAGCGCCCCCGCCACTTAGGGTTAGACCGATCTTTGGCCGGGAGCCGGTTTGCTGTGCAGTAAGCGGAGTTTGCAGTCCAAGCAATAACAATAAAATCAGGAGGCGGGTCATAAGCAGCAATTAGTGCAACAGCTATTAAACTTTCCTGTAAACAGCAATACCGCCGGAAGCGTATTATTCCAGTTCCACGATTTTTTCAAATACCTGTTCATATTCCTTATTCAGACGGTCAAGGTCCTGTTTGGATTGCTTATAACCCGATTCGGCGGCAGCGAATTTTTTATGATCAGAATAAATTTCCGGATCTGCAAGAGAAGCTTCCATAGCACTAAGCTTCCGGCTCATTTCGGCAATCTCCGTTTCCAGTTGCTGAAAACGTCGCTGGAATTTCTGTAATTCTTTTTTCTGTTCTTTATTGATCGCCTTTGGGGCTACCGATACCGGTGGAGCAACCGGCATGGGCGCCGCAACAGTTTTTGGTGTTGCGGGCAGGTCTTTGGCAGATTTGTCGTTCTTTTCGCGGGCTTTGAGGTTACGTTCCTTCCAATCGGCCCATTCATCATATCCACCAATGAATTCCCTGATCTTATGGTCATCAATCTCCCAGATCTTATTAGCGGTTTTAGAAATGAAATACCGGTCGTGACTCACCAGGATCAGGCTGCCCTGATATTTTTTCAGCGATTCGATCAGCAGTTCACAGGAGTGCATATCCAGGTGGTTCGTCGGCTCATCGAGCATCAGGAAATTCGCCTTGCTGACGATCGTTTTAGCCAATGCCACCCGGGCCTTCTCACCTCCGCTTAACACCCTGATCTTTTTCTCCACTTCATCACCGCCAAA
>JAEYRC010000022.1 GCA_023409675.1 Bacteroidota bacterium | reverse complement strand
GGCTTAGGCCTGCCCGATCTGGATGGAGATGGCATACCCAATATGTTCGATCTTGACAGCGATAATGACGGTATACCCGATGTAGTGGAAGCCGGCGGAACAGATGCAGATAACAATGGCATCATCGACGGATATATCGATTCGGATGCCGATGGTTTCAGCGATACTGTAGATGGCGATGTGGGAAATGATGGCATTAGTGAAAATGCTGCCAATACCTTATTGAGAACCGGGGCCGATACGAATGGCGATGGCCGGGCTGACAGCTATCCTTATACGAATTTTGATGGCGACAGCAAACCCGACCCTTATGATTTAGACAGCGATAATGACGGTATCACCGATATACGTGAAGCCGGCTTTACCGATGCGAACAGCAATGGAATGGTAGATGGAGTAACGGGTTCAAATGGCTGGGATAACGCTATTGAAGCCATGCCCGCGCTCAATCTACGCAACAGCGATTTTGATCCGAATCCCGATTATAAGGATATTGACAGTGACAACGATGGTATTCCGGATAACGTAGAAGGAATGGCCACAAACAGCTATCGCTTACCCTTATTCGCTGATTCAGATGGCGATGGTATTGATGATCGTTACGATACTTATAACGGCTTTGGCGGAAACGGAATCACCCCCAACGATCAGGATGGCGACGGAATACCCGATTACCGGGATACCGACACTGATTCTGATGGCGCACTGGATATCATTGAAGGCAATGACCTGAACTTTAACTGTCTTCGGGATGATGCGATTATGCTCACCGGTATAGATACTGATGGGGATGGATTGGATGATCTCTTTGATCTCGATAATGCGTCTGTTCGCAGTACATCCGCCTATATGGGTCATTTTGGTAGCTTTAGCGGTGATGCAACTCCGGGTTCCCGCTCCGTGGTTGGCCAGTGCGTGATTGGCGCTCCCGATCGCGACTGGAGGTATCAGCCCTTTGCACTGGAAGCCGATTTTATACGCCTGCATGCACGGGGTACGGTTGGCGGAAATGCCGTAAACTGGACCATCTCCTGTGATAAAGTCATTGATGTATTTGAAATTGAACGGAGTATGGACGGCATTGAGTTCAGTTCAATTGCTTCGGTTACAGCTCCCCGTGAAAAACTCCTTGCCCGGTCATTCAGTTATACCGATAAGGGCAGTCCTGCTGCCGCAGGCGTTTTCTACCGGATAAAAGCGATTTCGGCTGATAAATATTTCAAGTTGAGTGAGACCATTCACGTTAATGCTAATCCGGTGGCGGAAGTTAAGATTGGTCCGAATCCGGCTATGCATTACCTGAATATCACCCTGCAAAGTGCAGGCGCTGACCGGCTGGAAGCAGCGGTATATGATTCGAGAGGTCAGGTGGTATTAACCCGCGATTTTTCACTTACTCAGGGGTTGAATGTAATTACCCTGAATGGATTGGGAAATTTCACTAACGGTTTGTATTACCTGAAGTTGAAGGCCGGAGGTCACCAGTCGCAGCACAAATTCATACTCCGGAAATAGGCGTCAGTACCTGATAACGGATGATTAAACTCCGGGAGGCATAATGGCCTTCCGGAGTTTTTTTAGTCCGGCATCAATTAAATATAAACAGAAGTGGTGGATCAGGAAGATTGTATCCGGAATATATAAAGAAGCAGTCGAATGCGGGGTATTAGAATTTCAATCCCCAGGCGGCCTACGTTTATAGAATTACTTAAAGATCGAAATTGTCCCCAAAGCTCACCCTTTTGGCAATACCGCTGTTGTGCGAATTCCTATTCTTCAATTCGTTTTTTTAAGTCCATTTTGTAGTGCAAAATTCTGAAGATCTCAATGTCTATAGCGTTGATAATCGGGTAGAATTTTATGTGCTTGCCAACACGAAATCCCATTAAACTTATATCGATTTCAGGATACTTTTTTCCTAATGCAGGTTGTTTGACAATATCCTCAAAGGCAGAGGTCAGCATCTCATGATATTTATCAGCCTGGCGCTCTGACCAAGTGTCGAAAGTGTATTCCCAGATAGAAGAAAGATCGGCAATAGCTTTGTACGTTAAAAAAAATTTAGCCATACAGTTTCTTTCTGGCTTTAAGTTGTTTTAAATGTTCCTTTGGATTGTATTCCTTCACAAAACCGCTGCTGATTCCTTCCTCAATAGCAGTTTTCAATGCATCTACTTTATTTTCTTCCTCTTCTAAAAGCCGCAGTCCAGCCCGAATTACTTCACTCGCATTTTTATATCGCCCATGGGCAATTCGGTTTTCAACAAATCCTTCAAAATAATCACCTAAAGAAACAGACGTATTTCGTCCCATTTTCCTGAATTTGATATAAAGTTGCCAATTTTTGGTAATATTCTAGATGGTTTGATAACGCTTATTCAACCTTGAATCTAAGAAAGTCAGGATTTTTAATTCGATCCTAGAAGTAATGAAGAATCAATGTTTAGCCCTTTGAAGATCGTAAAGTCTGTTACAACGGATTTCGCACAACATGCGCGTATTGATTATTCCTCAATCTTTTCATCTTCGGCATTAGCCAGAATTATCGGCGTAACTTTCTTCAGTGGGTTGCGATGCGCTTCATCATAGAAACGCCGTTTTTGGATGATATCAATGCAGGTATACAGCGCATGAAGAAACGATACCGGATCAGCCTGGTTTTTTCCGGCAATATCAAAAGCGGTTCCATGGTCAGGTGAGGTACGTACCGCGGGCAGACCGGCCGTAAAGTTAACCCCTTCCGCAGCGATGGATTTAAAGGGAATCAATCCCTGATCGTGATACATAGCCAGAACAGCGTCAAATTTTTCCTGATGACCCCGGGCAAAAAACGCATCCGCGGGAAAGGGTCCCATTACCAGTTTATTCTGACGGGCTTCTTTGATAGCGGGTTTGATGATCTCCAATTCTTCTTTGCCGATAAGGCCTTCATCACCGGCATGAGGGTTTAAGCCCAAAACAGCGATCTTCGGTTTATTGATGCCAAAATCCCTGATCAGTGAATCATGCAGAATATTTATTTTTGACAGGATGGATTCGCGGGTAACCAGGCCGGCAACTTCCTGAATGGGTACATGTTCTGATAAAACCGCCACCCTGAACGATTCTGTAGTCATCAGCATAAGGACGTCTTTCATCCCAAAGCTCTTCTTCAGAAAGGGGGTATGACCGGTAAAACTGAAATCGCTGCGTTGAATATTTTTCTTATGGATCGGGGCGGTTACCAGACCCTGAATATCGCGGTTCTTCAAAGCCTGCACGGCGGCCTGAAGGCTTATTACTGCATATTTGCCACCATCTTCCGTGAGTTGTCCGGGCGTTACGTTGACATCTTCTTCCCAACTGGTCAGCACATTCACCTGCTTATGATTGATCCGGGAAAAATCCTTGATGATCTGGTAATTGAAGTTCAGGTCGGGAATGGTTTTCCGGTAAAAATTCAGCACCTTGTTTGAGGTGAAGATCACCGGAGTGCAGAGCTCCAGGATCCGGTTGTCGGAAAAAGTTTTTATGATGATCTCCGGTCCAATTCCATTTATATCGCCTATGCTTACCCCAATGACGGGCTTATGCTGAGATGAGTTCATGTATCAGTATTATGGGCGCTAATTTACACATTAATCGCAGAACCCGCCCGCCGGTGGAAATCCGCAGGCGCTAATTGATCATATGCGCTACTTTTGTACCACATGTATACGCTTAAAAAATCCCTGGGACAACATTTTTTGATCGATGAGTCGGTGTCGCAACGCATCGTGGATACGCTGCAGCAGCAAATGCCTGAGCGATTGCTGGAAGTTGGCCCGGGTGGGGGAGCACTCACCAAATACCTTCTGCGCTTACCGGCTGTGGATTTCCGCTGTGTGGAAGTAGATGATGAAAAGGTACAATGGCTGTTGAAAGAATATCCGGAGCTCAGGGGACGTATTATTCCTGAAAGTATTCTGGATATTCCTGCTCCTTTTCAACAACCCTTCACGATCGTGGGCAATTTTCCCTATAACATCTCCACCCAAATTGTTTTCAGGATACTGGAATGGAAAGACCTGGTCACCACAATGGTGGGCATGTTTCAGAAAGAGGTAGCGGAGCGGATTGTATCCCGGGAAGGCTCTAAGGTGTATGGCGTTACCAGTGTGCTGGTGCAGGCATTTTATTCCGTTGAAAATTTGTTTGAGGTGGGACAGGAAGCCTTCAATCCGCCGCCCAAGGTTAAGAGTACGGTGATACGTCTGACACGAAAATCAATGGATACCCGTTTCAAGTCGGAGCGGGCATTCTTTGTATTGGTCAAAACAGCGTTTAGCCAGCGCCGTAAAACCCTGCGAAATGCGGTTAAATCGTTATTCGATGCGCAAACGCTGGAAGATCCGGTATTTTCAAAGCGGGCGGAACAGTTAAGTGTTGAAGCGTTTGGTGAACTTACCTTTAAAATGGTTTAGCCCTGAATATGCATCCAAAGAAAGTACTCATTACCGCAAAAGTTCATCCATATATGCTGACCCGGCTGGAAAATGCCGGATACCAGGTTTCGTATCAGCCTGCAATTACGCTGCAGGAATTAGGGAACCAGGTTCAGGAAATTGAAGGCCTCGTCGTAACCACAAGATTGAAGATAGAGGCTTCCCTGATCGATGCGGCCACGAACCTGAAATGGATTGCACGACTGGGAAGTGGTATGGAACTTATCAATCACCAATATGCGGCCACCAAAGGGATCCGCTGTGTGAGCAGCCCGGAAGGAAACCGCAATGCGGTTGCCGAACACGCGCTGGGCATGACCCTCAACCTGATGCGGCATATGTCGCGGAGCATGCAACAGATCCGTGAGGGAAAATGGATTCGTGATCAGAATCGGGGAACCGAGTTATCCGGCAAAACCGTAGGCATTATCGGATTTGGAAATACCGGTGAAGCCTTTGCGAATATTTTATCGGGATTCAATGTAAATGTGCTGGCACATGATAAGTACCGTACCGGTTTCGAAACAAACAGGATAAAGGCTGCATCACTGGATGCTGTGGTGGAACACTCGGATGTAGTGAGTCTTCATCTTCCGCTCACTGAGGAAACCTATCATTATGCAAATGATGCTTTCTTTAACCGCTTACAGAAAAAACCTGTTTTTCTGAATACCTGCCGGGGTAAAGTGCATGATGGATTTGCCGTAAAACGCGCACTTGAAGCGGGTAAAATTGCCGCTGCCGGTCTCGATGTTCTTGAAAATGAACAACTCGGAACCTATTCCCCAGAAGAACAGGAACTGCTTAGCTGGCTGCTGGAACAGGAAAATGTAATGCTCACCCCGCATATTGCCGGGTACAGCCATGAAGCCTACTTCCTGATGAGTAAGGTGGTGTTGGATAAACTGCAGATCGGGGGATAATTAAACACTGATTTGATTTCTATAGAAAAAAAGCTTAATTTTGTACTTACAAATACTGCAACGCTTCAGCTCAAAAACTGAGGCGTTGTTGTTTTTTTTGTATCCCTGCTGATAAAAAAATTTCACCATTAAAGGATATTGTTATGAATGATGTTCTATACGTTTCAAAAGAAACCTTTGAACAAATGAAAGAGGAATTGCAGCGCATGCGTACGGTTGACCGTCCCGCAGCTGCACGAGCCATTGCGGAAGCCCGTGAAAAAGGGGATCTTAAAGAAAATGCAGAATATGATGCCGCTAAAGAGAACCAGGGTATTCTTGAAGCCCGGCTGAAAAAGCTGGAAGGGGATGTGGCCAATGCGCGGATACTCGACTCCAGTGAAGTTGATACCAGTAAGGTATCTATTCTTACTAAGGTCACCATTACCAATATGAAGACCAAAAAGAAACTGACCTACCAGATTGTTTCTGAAAAAGAAGCTGATCTGAAGCAGGGGAAAATTTCTATCACCTCTCCAATAGGTCAGGGACTGTTGGGCAGAGTAGTGGGTGATGTGGTAGAGGTGGATGTTCCTGCCGGGGTGGTTAAACTCAAAATCGAATCGATCACCGTTTAATTTTATACTCCACCGGATTCGCTTCCGGTGAACAACGTACAAGAGCCGGGTCTTCCCGGCTTTTTTTATACTTTATGGCAGCTTGAAAGTATCTTTAAAGAGTAAATATTCGATCATGACCATCTTCTCCAAAATCATAGCCGGTGAAATACCCGCCTATACCATTGCGCAGAATGAATTGTATTATGCATTCCTGGATATCTTTCCGGTTGCCCGGGGCCATGTTCTGGTAGTACCGAAGGAACCCGTAGATAAATTCTTTGATCTTTCCGATGAACTGCTGGCCGGTATGCTTGTATTTGCCAAGCCTATAGCACGGTCTATCGAAAAAAATTTTCCCTGCAACCGTGTCGGTATTTCGGTCATTGGATTGGAAGTGCCACATGCGCATATGCACCTGATTCCTATTAATGGTATTGCAGATATGGATTTTTCCAAAAAACTGAAACTGAGCAGTGAAGAATTTACAGCCATCCGTGATACAATCATATCGGGATTGGAATAGCGGTGAGTTGCAAACTCCCATCTTATAACGTGTTAACATAAGCGCTGATTCCCATGACATCCCCTGAATTTCCACAGCTGCAGACCGACCGCCTGTTATTCCGGCAAATTATTCCTTCCGATATTAAAAATATTTACCGGGGACTGTCGGACCCGCAGATCATCCGCTATTACGGCGTAAGTTTCGACAGCCTCGAAGCAACGAAGGAGCAAATGCAATTTTATACTGATCTTGAACAAAACGGCACCGGAATATGGTGGGCAATCTGTTCACCAGACAATAGGATATTTTATGGTGCGGGCGGATTAAACAACCTGTCAAAAGCCCACCGGAAAGCGGAAATCGGCTTTTGGTTGCTAACAGATTATTGGGGACAGGGAATAATGTCGGAAGCGCTGCCCGTGATATGCCACTACGGATTTAGCCAGCTCAAATTACACCGTATAGAAGGCTTTGTTGAAACCGGAAACATTAATTGTAAAAAAGCCCTGTCGAAGCTGGATTTTCAATTGGAAGGAACCATGAAAGACTGCGAAATAAAGAATGGTGTATTTATCAGCCTTGATATCTATGCGCGGCTCAACAGTGGCGGGGAGGCTGAACTCCGGGATCATTAATAGGAGGCGTTCGGGTAGGTCTTGTCAGGGTTTTATAATCTTATCCGGATTTCGGGCGATAAAGGCGGCCCATCCGGTTGATTTTTTCGCTGCAATTGCCAGCGGGTTCCTTTCCTGGAAATGGTGACAAACCGCAACGGCAAGCGCATCGGAGGCATCGAAGCCCTGTTGTTCATGATGATGTAATGAAAAAATGGTTTGCAGCATCTTCCACACCTGTTCCTTATCGGCATTTCCATTGCCGGTTATGGATTGCTTAATACGCCGGGGTGAATATTCACAAACCGGAAGCTCCTGTTCCATAGCGGCGGCTATTGCCACGCCCTGGGCTCTGCCCAGCTTCAGCATGCTTTGAACATTTTTGCCGAAAAAAGGCGCTTCGATCGCAAAGCAATGTGGATTGAAGCGACGGATCAGTCCGGATACTGTCTGATAGATCAATTGCAACCGGGCGTAGTGGTCGGCATTGGTATTCAGTTTAAGCGTATTCATATCCAGCATCTGCAACTGCTGACCCTGCACCGAAATGATTGCATAGCCCATCACGACGGTTCCGGGGTCAATACCAAGAATTATTTTAGCGCTGTTTTGCAAAGCAGAAGTATTCAGGTTATTTTGTGCGGCCAAGTGGCGGTACTGAACAAAAATATCAAATTAATCTTCAACTATGTGCTGGGCCCCCTGGTGTTTATCATCCTGGTATATTCTATATACCGGCAGGTGCAGCAAAAGCCCGACTGGCGTACATCGCTGCAGGAAATTTCCGAGGTCTTTAATTCAGATGCTTTACTTCCCTTAGTTGCCGTGGTATGCCTGATGTTGCTGAATTGGGGATTGGAAGCACGTAAATGGCAGCTTGCTGTTCGAAAGCTGCAGGTGATTTCACTGGCCAGGTCGTTCAAAGCCATCTTCACCGGCAATACAATGGCTTTCTTCACACCGAACCGAATTGGGGAGTATATGGGGCGAATGTTGTATTTGAAGCAGGGGAGAAGGATTGAATCTATTGCCGTTACCCTGGTGTGCAGTATGGCGCAGTTACTGATCACCCTGGTAATGGGGTTGGTGGGATTGATCTTTATCCGGGATGAAATGCTCCAACGCCCCGAGGGTCAGGATATTCTGTTGTGGATGGAGGTGCTGCTGTATTTCGTCATCGGCGCGATACTGTTTGTAGCTGCATTTTATTTCCGGGTTGCCTGGCTGGTCAGGCGGTTTGAAAAGATTGCCCTGCTCGGCAAGTTTGTACGCTACATAAAGGTTTTGGATTCTTTTAACGCAACGATCTTATGGCGGATCCTGTCTTTAAGCGGGTTTCGTTACCTCGTATTCCTGCTACAGTATTACCTTTTATTCAGGGTGTTTGATGTAGATATCAGCTGGGCAGAAAGTTTTTTTGCCATAAGCGTGGTATTTTTGATCCTGGCGATTGTACCCTCGATAGCCATATTAAGTGACCTGGGTATTCGCTGGAAAGCCAGCATAGAGCTGGTACATCTTTTTAGTGCTAATTCTGTGGGCATTCTGGCTACTTCCCTGGCTATATGGACGATCAACCTGGTAATTCCAGCGCTAATGGGGAGTTTGCTAATTTTAGGGATTAAACTTTTTCGGAATAAACCGGTCACAACAGGAGAAACTGATATTAAGCTATGATGAATCTGATCAAATCCATATCCATATTATTGTTAATTGTGCTGAGCTTTCCCCTGCGCGCGGGAAATGGTTTTTGCGGCGTCAAAAATACCACCTTCAATGCAGGCGAGCAGATCACCTTTAAGGTATTTTACAGTGTAGCCGGATTGTATGCTGCTGCAGGTGAAGCGGTGTTTACATCGAAGCTGACCACCATGAACAATAAACCGGTGTATCATATTGTGGGAGACGGAAAGACCTATAGTTTCTATGATAATTTCTTTAAGGTACGTGACCGCTATGAGACCTTTATTGATACAGCTACCCTTCAGCCCTATAAATTCATCCGGAATATCAATGAAGGCGGGTATAAGAAATACGAAAACGTAACCTTCAATAAAGCAACCAATACCGCCATCACCAAAGATGGGGTATATAAAGTTCCCGGCTGTGTGCAGGATGTCATCAGTTCGATCTACTATGCCCGTAATATAGATTTTAGCAAATACAAGCCCGGGGATAAAATACCGTTCACCGTATTTTTGGATAATGAAATATTTGAAATGTACATCCGGTATATGGGTCGGGAAACCATCAAAACCAAATACGGAAAGTTCAGGGCCATCAAGTTCAAACCCCTGCTGATCCAGGGAACCATATTTGAGGGCGGAGAGAAGATGACCGTATGGGTAAGCAACGATCAAAATAAAATACCCCTGCGCATCGAAAGTCCGATTAGTGTAGGCAGTATAAAAGTGGATATGATGAGCCACAAAAACCTGAAGTACAACCTCAGTTCATTTATGGGCTTTTAAGAATGAATCAAATTGTAATCAATCTGCGTAAATCTGCGCAAAATCTGCGCCATCTGCGGGAAATGTATTCAATCTGCGGGAACTGTATTTAATCTGCGGGAAATGTATTTAATATAAAAACTCATCCAATCGAAAAGTCTCCCCCGCCCTGATCCCTCTATCCGTTTTTATCAACACACAACATTCATGCACCGGATCATGCTCAAAGAATAATACATATTGTTTTGCCTCCGCTTCTTCCAAAAAAGCCTTCTTTTCTTCCAGTGTAGTCAGCGGAAACATATCATAGGCCATCACATAAGGCAGTGGAATATGCGCTGTGGAAGGCAGCACATCTGCCATATACACAATGGTCTTATCATGATAAGTAATCAACGGATACATCATCGCCTTCGTATGTCCATAACTGAAGCGCACCCGGATGTTAGCCGTAAATGCCGTATCCTGAACTTCAGGAATGAATTGTAACTGTCCGCTTTCCCGAATTGGAAGGATATTTTCACGAAGAAATGAAGCCTTTTCCCGTGCATTGGGGCGAGTGGCCGTATCCCAGTGCGATTCATTGCTCCAGTATACCGCATTGGGAAATGCGGGAACCAGCTCCCCCTGATCGTTGCGTTTAACACTGCCCCCGCAATGGTCAAAATGCAGGTGCGTAAGAAAGACATCGGTTATATCTTCGGGTGAGAATCCCTTTTCGGCTAATGATTTCAGTAAGGTATGTTCGCCATGCAGGTGATAGTGCCCCAGAAATTTTGCATCCTGCTTATCACCGATTCCGGTATCCACCAGAATTTTCCGATCACCATCCTCTATCAGCATGCAGCGCATGGCCCAGGAACATAAATTATTTTCATCTGCGGGATTAAGTTTATTCCAGATCACTTTTGGTACAACACCAAACATGGCTCCGCCATCAAGTTTGAAATATTCCGTTTCAATTGAATGCAGTTTCATACGTTGATTTTCAGGTTATCCGGCTCAGGCTTTCTGCTGCTGTTTTTTTAGCGCAGAATACAGCCATATTATGCCGATCACAAAAAATACGATCAGTGCCAGCACGGAGTTTTTCATGCCTCCGGATGCGGCAGTAAGTTCTTCAATATAACCAAAAGTAAAAATGCCGATCACTATGGCGACTTTTTCCGTAAAATCATAATAGCTGAAGAAGGAGGCGGTGTCTTTGGTTTCGGGCATCAGCTTGGCATAGGTGGACCGGCTCAGTGATTGTATGCCACCCATCACCAGCCCCACTGCGGCAGCCAGACCATAAAAAAGCATTTCAGGATCACCGCCCTGCTCTTTTTCATAAGCGGTATAATAGGCCGCAATACAGATCAGAATCCATACGAATACGACGCCGATCAATACCCTGAAGTTGCCGAATACTGCCGAAAGCCGCGACATGGCCCAGGCGCCCAATATGGCAACCAGTTGTATTAATACAATCGTTATGATCAATTTGGTTTGATCGAGGCCAAGCAGTTTGCTTCCAAACAGGGTTGCTGCCAGCATTACGGTTTGAACACCCATGCTGTAAAAGAAAAATCCGCGAAGAAACCGTTTCAGTACCGGCATATGCCGTACCTGCCGGTAAACATTGCGCATTTCCCTGAAACCATCGGTAAAAATGCCTTTATTGCCCTGCACCAGAATGCGTTCCTGCCGGGGTAAACCCCGAAAGCTGATCTGCGCGAAACCTATCCACCAGATACCCACCAGCAGGAAGGTGATCCTGGAGGCCATATCTTCTTTTCCCGGCATCAGCACTACCAGGGCAAAACCAATAAGCTGCAATAGCACACTTCCTATATAGCCAAAAGAAAAACCGCGTGCGCTGATCCGGTCACGGTCAGGCTCAGCCGCGATTTCCGGCAGATAGGCATTGTAAAAAACCAGGCTGCCACTGAATCCGATAGCGCCGATCATGAAAAATAAAACTCCATATTCCACATTGTCGCCGGTAAAGAAATACAGCAGGGCGCAGCCGGTTCCGCCCAGATAACAGAAGAAGCGCATGAACTGTTTCTTCATGCCCCGGGTATCGGCTATAGACGTTAGTATCGGATAGGCCAGGGCAATCAGCAGGTAGGCTC
Source organism: Bacteroidota bacterium (assembly GCA_023409675.1). Classification (GTDB taxonomy): domain Bacteria; phylum Bacteroidota; class Bacteroidia; order Chitinophagales; family Chitinophagaceae; genus Flavitalea. The sequence goes on along the minus strand of JAEYRC010000022.1, from coordinate 167 downwards.
CCGCGATAGCATAATTGTACAGCGCGGAATTGAGAAAGCTGCGTCCGAAAAAATACACCTCATCGCCATTACCCGGGTTTGCCGCTGCCGTGGATGCAATGAAATATATCGGGAAAAAGGTGGTGGTGATAACCAGGCTGTACACCGAATTGGCCCAGTCGTACATG
>JAEYRC010000020.1 GCA_023409675.1 Bacteroidota bacterium | reverse complement strand
CGGGTGGGTAATATCTGTACCAGGTGAATCGTGGCCCGGAGTTGCACAGCCAGCGCAGCCGCTTTCTTAACCGCCCATTGCGAACTGGCGGAAAAATCGACCGGAACCAGAATGTTGTACATAGTGTGTGGCATAGGCTGGGGGTTAGGGTTATGATCAGGCTATGGGCAGAATGCGTTTAAAACTGTCTTCTTCAATGGTCTGATAGGCGAGCGATTGAAGCAACTCATCCTTAGTATGAAAAGCCACTCCCTTGCCCGCATGCGCAACCATGCAACGGTCACCCACAACGATACAGTTTTTCAACTGTACATTATATTGTTCGCAGGCAAACTGAAGCGCATTGGTTTTACAATACGCATGCCCGCAAATACTGTTTGGGGAAGCAAAAAATTGCGATGGAAGTCGTACCTCACCGGTGGCAATGCCATTATAGTACTCCAGTATATTGGCGTAACTGAAATCGGCGCCGATGTTATGTTTTACATTATTAGTGATCAGGGCATAACTGTAGCTGATGATTCCCACGATATAGCCACGTTGCTTAAGTTCTGCCACCACTTCTTTGATATCTTCTACGATCTCCATTCCGTTTACTACCTGCAGCAGTTCATCAATACTGCGGCCTTTGAGCAGCAGGCCGATTCGCTTGGTGAGAATGATAGGATCGCTTTCGGTTTTTCGGAGCTCTTCAAGTTTTTCGTGGAAGTTGAATTTTTTGGCGCATTCATCAATGAACCTTCCTTTCAGAATTACATTATCCATATCAAAGATGACCATCTTATGAAAATTCGCCAGGTTCTCGCGGAGCGTGTTGTTCAGTTCCCGGTTGATTTCTTCAAGCGAGTTGATCTCTTCTTCTGTTATTTCCTGCGGGCGTTTGCTGTGTGCACGTGAAATGATCGCCTTGGAAACCTCCTTACTCATTTTGCCCAGGGCCTCCCAGGGCTTACTTTTATTTTCAATGTATCCGATATTCACTTCCGTGATCCGGGCATTCATCAGGTACATGTCTATGAGAATGCCTACATCAACCCCGTAATCATTGAAAAATTCCAGCCGGCTGAAGTATTCTTTTTTTCCAGCAATCATTCCGCTCAGGGGCTGAGAAAATTTGGACAGGCCGGGATAGAAAATATTCAGCAGCGGCTTGGCCACCAGTTCGGTAACCCTTCCGGCGTTGCGGGCAAATGTTCCTTTGACAAAATCAGCCTGGTTCGATAAAATAGGTTCTGCAAGCGTGGATATGGTTGCTTCCGGATATGGGTCGATATCCGCATCGAGAAAAAGGATAATATCATTTTTCGCGTCGCGAATACCTTCCTGCATAGAGATACCTTTACCTCTTGATTTGCTGATGATAACGTCTGCGCCCGCATCCTGGGCAATTTGCCGGGTGGCATCTTCCGACTGGTCATCGACCACAATAACCTGAGTAACCTTTTGATCAGAAAAACAAAAACGTATAACATTTCCGATTGTCTTCTCTTCATTAAGTGCTGGAATAACTACTGTCAGCATATAAAGCTCCCGTATTTTTAATGCATGAATAATGAACGTACATGAATTGCATGTACACACTGTCAGGTGTTCCCCGAATGGGTACGTATCACGAATAGATAGCGTTTGAAATAACCCGGGGTTAAAAGGGGCGAAAAGATATGAATTTTGAAGCTAAATCAACCAATTCTCTATATTAAAATGATATTAACGACATCATGCAGTGTAAACATGAGAATCAGCGACTTGCAACTTTATAGTCTGGGAGGTATAAATAGTTTGCCGTGTTTATAGGCATAAAAAAACCTTTCCGCAGAAAGGTTTTCAGATAGATCAGATTAAATGGATGGATCAGTAGTCGCGGTTGTAGCCTCCGCCACCGCCGCCGCGGTTAAAACCACCTTTTTTATAGCCCCCGCCACCGCCACTGCCTCCGCCATTGCCAAAGGAGCGTTTTTTGTAGCCACCGCCACCACCACCATTCTGGGGTTTAGGCTGAGCTTCATTTACAATGATCTTCCGGCCAAGCACTTCTGTTTCATAAAGGCTGCTTAACGCGTTTTGAGATTCATTGTCATCGGGCATTTCAACAAACCCAAAACCCTTGCTCCGCCCGCTAACTTTATCCTTAACGATTTTAGCGGAAGTAACCGAGCCATATTGCTCGAATAATGTTCTCAGATCCTCATCGGTCATTTGCCAGGAGAGGTTGCCTACATAAATGTTCATTGTAACGATAATTTTATTGTTCAGAATCCGATTATGAAAGAAGTTGCTACCATGAACTGTGGGAACCGGTCGGGTATGGTACAGCAGAACAAGAGAACATCTACATTAATCTTCTATGAAGATAAGGATATTTTTATTTTTCAATCAAATTTCTAAAATTAACAAATAAATAAGAGTTTAAACATTAATAGACTGATTGTCAGCTTCCTATAAACGCAAAAAAAATCCTGCAACCAGGTTGCAGGATCTGTATACGGTAAGCAGGGTTCTTATTCACCCACCACTTCAAATTCAACTTCGGTTGATTTACCGTTGCCAAATTCAATGGTAGCCTTATAAGTTCCCAGTTCTTTAACTTCTTCCGGAATGATGATTTTCTTCCGGTCAATTTCGTATCCTTTTTGTTCGCGGATACTGCGGCTGATTTGCAGCGGGGTTACTGTACCGAAGATCTTACCGCTGGTACCGGTTTTGGCACCAATCTTAAGCGGACCTTCATTCAGTTTGGCAATAACCAGGTTGAGTTCAGCCAGCATTTTTTCTTCTTTTTTCCGCACCTGCTTCAGGCGTTCTTCCAGTTGCTTCCGGTTTGAAGGGCTTGCTTCCAGCGCCATTTTGCGGGGGAAAAGAAAGTTACGGGCATATCCGTTGCGCACCTTTACCACTTCATGAGCGGCACCAAGGTTGTCGACATCTTGTATTAATATTACTTCCATGGTGTTCCTACTTTAAAAGGTCTGTGACATACGGCAAAAGCGCCATCTGACGGGCTTTTTTTACAGCCTGTGACACCTTACGCTGAAACTTCAGAGAGTTTCCGGTAATGCGGCGGGGCAGTAATTTACCCTGTTCATTGATGAATTTCTTCAAAAACTCGGCATCCTTATAATCGATATAGCGGATACCCATTTTTTTGAAACGGCAATATTTCTTTCTCGGCTTCTCAGCTTTGATGGCCGTCAAATACTTGATTTCATTTGATTTTGCCATGATTTATGCCTCCGCTTTTTCTGTTTCTGCCTGTACGCCACTTCTCTTTCTTTCATTGTACTCGACGGCGTATTTATCGAGTGCGGTGAACATGTGACGCATAACGTTGTCGTCACGCAGAAGCTGGATCTTCAGCTTCTCATTGAAGTCGGTTGGCGCTTTATACTCCATAACCCAGTACAGACCAGTGGTCTTTTTGGCTATGGGATAGGCCAGTGATTTTAATCCCCAGGGATTCTCGTGCAATACTTCGCCGCCGTTATCTTTGATAAAAGAAGCGAATTTATTCTGAGCATTTTTGTATTCATCCTCAGAAAGCACAGGGGTAAAAATCACCATCAATTCGTAGTTCTGCATTACCCATTGTTGTTTGGTGAAAAATAATTTTTTAGAACGGGGTGCAAAGCTAAGGCTTTTCTTCGAACAGGCAATATTTCAGGGCTTTTATTTAGCCTGGCCCCACATTAACTCCTATCCCTCCCGGTCGTCTCCGATACGCCGGATTTTAGGCAAATCTGCTCAATTTGTCACACTTCAGCGTAAATTTCTGTGTCAGCGTGACAATTTTTCCCGTATTGCATCCCGTAACCGGTATGGCATTTTTATTGAACCGGGCTGCACTACCGTTTTCAATTAATAAATTATTCCATATGCAAAAAGGTAATATCCGGGTACAGACTGAAAATATCTTCCCGATTATCAAGAAGTTCCTGTACAGCGATCATGAAATTTTTCTCCGTGAACTGGTTAGCAATGCTGTTGACGCCACCCAGAAACTAAAAACTCTGGCCTCCATTGGCGAATTCAAAGGCGAACTGGGTGAACTGAATATTGAAGTTAAGCTGGATACGGAAAATAAAACCCTCACTATTGCCGATAAAGGCATTGGGATGACTGCCGAAGAGGTCGATAAATATATCAACCAGGTTGCTTTTTCCGGCGCTGAGGAATTTCTGAAGAAATATGAAGGAAAAAATGAAGCCAATATCATCGGTCACTTCGGACTGGGCTTTTACTCAGGATTTATGGTCAGTGAAAAGGTTGAACTGCGCACCCGCAGCTACCGCGATGACGCACAACCCGTGAAATGGGAATGCGATGGCAGCCCGGAATTTACCCTCGAACCTATTGAAAAGGAACAACGCGGAACCGAAATCATTCTGCATATAAATGAAGAAAGCCAGGAGTTTCTTGACAGTTCCCGCATCAAAGCTATCCTGGACAAATTCTGTAAATTCCTGCCCGTACCGGTTTTGTTTGAAGAAAAACAAATCAACATAACCCAGCCCGCCTGGACTAAAAAGCCTTCTGAACTTAGTGCCCAGGATTACCAGGATTTTTATAAAGAATTATATCCCTTCAGTGAAGCACCGCTTTTCTGGATTCATTTGAATGTGGATTATCCCTTCAACCTGACCGGAATTCTTTATTTCCCAAAAATCAAACAGAGCTACGAGATACAAAAGGATAAGATCCAGTTGTACAGCAACCAGGTATTTGTTACCGATGAAGTGAAGGATATTGTTCCCGAGTTCCTGATGTTGCTGCACGGCGTTATCGACAGTCCGGATATACCACTTAATGTAAGCCGCAGCTACCTGCAGGGCGATCCGAATGTAAAAAAGATCAACAACCACATTACGAAGAAAGTGGCGGATAAGCTGGAAGAGATCTTTACGAAAGACCGGGCGGAATTTGAAGGGAAATGGGAAAGTCTGGGGCTTTTCGTGAAATACGGCATGATGACCGACGACAAATTCCTGGAGAAAGCCAACAAGTTTCATTTAATGCAGGATGCTGCCGAAGGGAAATTTTATACCCTTGAAGAATACCGCAGTGCTACAGGGGCCATCCAGAAAAATAAGGAAGGTAAACAGGTGATCATCTACACCACCAACCCGGTACAGCAGGACAGCTACATTCAGGCTGCCCGAAATAAGGGCTATGTTGTAGTGAAGCTTGAAACACTCGTTGATTCGGCTTTTCTGAACCAGATGGAGATGAAATGGGAGAATGTTCATTTTATCCGTGTTGATTCGGAAACCGTTGATAACCTGGTCGATAAAGCTGAAAATGTTGAAAGCCTGCTGAGTAAAGACGATGAGGAAAAGCTTAAAAACCTGTTCACCTTTGAAGTGCCTAAATTAAATATTACGGTGGAAGTTAAGGGGCTGAGTACTGAGGCACCTCCCGTAGTGGCTACCCGTCCCGAATTTATGCGCCGGATGAAAGACATGTCGGCCATGCAGGGTGCAATGGGCGGATTCTATGCTAATATGCCTGATGAGGTAACCATTACGGTAAACGGCAATCATCCGATCTATCAAAATGTACTTCAGGAACAGGATAATACCAAACAACAAATGGTTACGAGAAACCTGGCCGACCTGGCGCTTTTATCGCAGGGGCTGCTAACCGGCAACGACCTAACCGCCTTCATTGGCCGCAGTGTTGAACTGATGGGTGGTGAACCGAAATCAAAAATTGTTCTGGAAGCCTGATAGAAAACAGATTTCAAACCTGATGACAATAAAAAAGATCCCCGCCCCGGGATCTTTTTTTATACAGCACTTCTGAAATCAATCACCTTTAGCTGAAGCGTGCGGGTATTATTCCATTCATTTTCTTCAATCGTAAAAACGATATCCACCGGGCCGGTTAGCAGCAGCGAAAATTTGGAGGCCATATTGAAGCCAATGCCGCATAAGCGGTGATTGTCCTGCATGAGGTCGAATTTTATATGTTCTTCCCGTACAATCCTCGAGGCATAATTGGTAACCCTGCGCGCCACAAATACGGGGCGCAGGTTCTCGGGTCCATAAGGTTCCATCTGATCAATGATGCGTTGAAAAGAAGCGGTAATATCAGCAAACCTGATTTCAGCATCGATCACGATTTCCGGCGTAAGCAGTTCCTCCGTAATGGTTGCTGCCACCACTTCTTCAAAGCGTTCCTGAAAGGCCGGTATGTTTTCGGGATGCAGGGTCATTCCGGCAGCATAAAAATGTCCGCCATAGCCAATCAGCAGGTCTTTGCACTGGTGAATAGCTTCATATACATTAAAGCCGGCCACACTTCTGGCCGAGCCGGCCGCATATTCACCTGAACGGGTTAGTACAATGGTAGGCCGGTAATAATGATCGATCAGCCGGGATGCCACGATGCCGACAACACCCTTGTGCCAGTGTTCCCGGAATAAAACTGTTGATTTTTTATTCAGCAGTTTGTCTTCGTCTTTGAGCAGCAGCAGCGCTTCATCGGTGATCGACCGGTCGGCCTCCCGGCGGTCGTTATTATCGGAATGCAGCATTTTCGCGAATTCCAGTGCCTCAGTTTCATTTTCGGCGATAAACAATTGCACGGCCTTTTTGGCATCATCCATACGGCCGGCTGCATTGACACGGGGGGCGATCAGAAAAACCAGGTTGGTGATATGCAGGTCTTTGTCATAATTACTGAGCTTTTTTAAGGCCTGGATTCCCGGATTTGGGGAGCTGATGGCTTTCTGCAGGCCGAAATAGGCCAGCGTTCTGTTTTCCCCTGTCATGGGAACGATATCCGCAGCTATAGCGGTTGCCAGCAGGTCGAGATGCCTGTTACACAACTCCTTATCGAGCTGTAGTGTTTCAGCAAGCGCACAGATTAACTTATAACCAACCCCACAGCCACACAATTCTTTATAAGGGTAGGGGCATCCCGGTTGTTTGGGATTCAGAATAGCGGTAGCGCGGGGAAGTATGGCATCCGGAAGGTGGTGGTCACAAACGATGAATTCTATTCCCAGGGTTAGGGCATAATCGATAAGGTCGACCGATTTAATTCCACAGTCGAGCGCAATGATCAGTGGGATACCTTCTGCCGCGGCATGATCAATACCCAGGCGGGAAACCCCATATCCTTCACGATATCGGTGTGGGATATAATATTCAATGTTGGCAGGATCGTATATGGAACAGAGAAAAGCATAGAGGGTGGCGACTGCTGTGGTTCCGTCGACATCATAATCACCATATACCAAAATCTTTTCCCCTGTGCTGATCGCCCGGATAATCCGGTTCACCGCTTTATCCATGTCCTTCATTAAAAAAGGGTCATGAAGGTTTTGCATAGAGGGGCGGAAATAATCCCTGGCCACATCAAAACTACTTATTTCGCGCTGAGCCAGAATTTTGCACAGTATAGGATTGATTTTCAGTGATTCCACCAAAATATTAGTTGCCTCCTGATCTGCGCACAGCAGTTTCCATCTTTTCTCCATACAACAGTTAGTATTTCCGGTCGGTGGTAAACCGAACCAGTTCTTCCAGGGCCCGGGTCGTTTCATTGTTGCCCCATTGTGCCAGAATATTCAGGGCCTCATCCCGGTAAGCATTCATTTTTTCTTCCGCATAGCGTATTCCTCCCGTATTTTTTACCACTTCAATGACCTGGCGTACTTTTTCGGGATCTTTATTCTGATTTTTTAATATATATACAATGTCTCTGCGGGTCGGCTTGTCCAGTTGATTGAGGGTATAGATAAGGGGAAGGGTTATCTTTTTTTCCCGGATATCATTACCCGTTGGTTTGCCAATATCGGCATTCCCGTAATCAAACAAATCGTCTTTTATCTGAAAGGCAATGCCGACTTTCTCACCAAAGAGCCGCATTTTCCCGGCCACTTCTTCGTTTTTCGACGTGGAATAGGCGCCGGCTGCACAGGCGGCCGCAAGCAGGGAGGCAGTTTTATTGGTAATAATTTCGAAATAAACCGATTCATCAAAATTCAGTGAACGGGATTTTTCCAGTTGGAGTAGTTCCCCTTCGCTCATCAGCCGTACGGCAGTCGACAGTAACTGAAGTATCCTGAAGTCGTCATGATCGAGCGATAACAGCAGACCTTTGGCGAGCAGGTAATCTCCAACGAGCACCGAAATCTTTGATTTCCAGAGGGCATAGGTTGAAAAAAAGCCTCGCCGTTCCATCGATTCGTCAACAACATCATCATGCACCAGGGTAGCAGTGTGCAGCAGTTCCACCAGGGAAGCAGCGCGATAGGATGAGGCGTTTATATCGCCTGAAAGACGGGCAGACAACAGTACAAACATGGGCCGGAGCTGTTTTCCCTTGCGTTTAACGATAAAGCGCATGATCCGGTCGAGCAGCGGAACCTGGCTGCGCACGGCTTCCCGGAATTCCTTTTCGAAAATGATGAGCTCCTCTGTTAAAATTGACTGTGCTAGTTTCATGGTCAAATCAGGGGCTGAAATTACTACTTTGAAATTTATTCCGACTGCCTACTTATTTTTTACGTAAATACATGGTTTAATATTGATTAACTTTTAGTTACAGCGTTTTTTGATGTTAAATAAATTTGGTTTTTAACTTGCATTCGATATTTTTGCATTTTATTAGAAAATCGTAAATTCTTAATCTTCACATAAAAACCAGTTATGGCAAGCAAAAGTTGTTTTAAGTTGTTAGGCTTTTTGTGCCTTTTCGCAACGAGTGCGGTAGCTCAGGATGAACGCAGCAGTTACGACGTTCAGGATTCATCTGTAGTATCAGCGAAAAGATTACCTCAATTCACTGAATTCATGGCGAATAACTATGCATTCCCTGCTAAACCAAGGAATCAGTGGGAGTTGGGTGTTAAACTCGGAGCTTATAACGTAGCCGGCGATGTTCGTGCTCAGTTTCCCGGTTTCGGAGCAGGCCTTCACCTGAGAAAAGCCTTGGGTTATGTGTTTTCCCTTCGTTGAGAAGTAGGATACGGTAATACCAAAGGCCTGAATTTCCAGGCTTCCCGTCAGCACCATAAGAATCCGGCCTGGTCTGCATACACCAATGCTGATCCCGTATTCTATAACTATCATTCTACTATCTGGGATGCTAACCTCCAGGCTGTAGTTACCCTGAACAATATTCGTTTCCACAAAGCAAAAAGTGGTTTTAATGTATATATGTTCGCCGGTTTGGGTGGTATGATCAACGATACTAAAGTTGATGCCCTTAACGGAAACACTCCGTATAATTTCCAGACAATCGTTGACCGCTACGGTCCCAACGGTTTTACATATGAGAACAGAAAAGACATTCGCAGCGATCTGAAAGACCTGATGGATGGCGAATATGAAACAGAAGCTGAAGAAGATCGCAGCCAGCCTAAAGTATTCGGAGAACCTTTCCGTTTCACCTTCACCGGTGGTGCCGGAATGCAGTTCAAACTCAGCCCACGCGTAAGCCTGGCAATTGAAAACCGCATTATCGTAGGTAAATCTGACCTTCTTGATGGACAACAATGGCAGGAAAACGGTGTTGCAGCAACTGCTCAAACCCGCGATTACGACCTGGCCAACTTTGCTTCTCTTGGTCTGAATTTCGCCCTGGGCGGAAGATCTGTTGAGCCGCTGTGGTGGGTTAATCCACTGGATTATGCCTATAATGAAATCAACAAGCCTAATCACATGAAACTGCCAACTCCAGTTCTGCCTGATGCTGACGGAGATGGTGTTACTGACCAATTTGATATGGAACCCAATACACCCGCCGGTTCTCCTGTAGATGCCCGTGGTGTTGCCCGTGATTCTGATGGTGACGGTGTTCCTGATCATATGGATAAAGAACTGATTACCCCAACACAATGTCAGCCTGTTGACGCTGATGGCGTAGGTTAATGTCCTCCTCCTGATTGCTGTATAGTGATCGATTCACTGATGAAATACGGTATCCGTGGTCAGTGTAATATCGGAGATCTGCCAAGCATTACCTTCAGCGGCAGAAGTGTAACCCTGAACAATGATTCTAAAGCGCTTCTCGCCGGTGTTGCTCAACGCCTTCGCGATAACGCCGCTTGTAAAATCGCTGTTGTTGGATATTGCGCCTCTAACAAGTCTCAGCAACAACTTAGCTGGGATCGCGTTAACGCGGTAATCAACTACCTGATTGAAAGTGAAGGTCTTGGAAGTGACCGCTTCATCTTCAAATATGGTCAGTCTGGTGGCGACTGTAATACAGTTGACCTCCGCGACGGAACTCAGGACGAAGGACCAACCACCGTTCCTGCTCCGCATCCGAATCTTCGCAGAAACTAAGATCTGCTAAACCATACTGGATAAACCCTCCGGAATTCCCGGAGGGTTTTATCTTTTAATTAACGGCCTCCCGGGGAAGATTTACCGTAAAGATTCCATATTTGTACAGAATACCTTAATTTTGCCGTCCTGTATGAGATTATCCCTTTTCGCCATTCTTATTGCGCTCGGTTTTATGTCCTGCTCCCAGTTCGCAAAAGTGCAGAAAAGCACCGACTACGACTATAAGCTTAGGATGGCTGAAAAATATTACATCAAGGAAGATTATAATCACGCCCAGATGCTCTATGAAGAGCTTTTCCCGATCTATAAGGGCGACCCGAAATTTGAGGATATCTTCTATAAATTTGCTTACTGCTCCTATTATCTCCGCGACTGGCTCCAGGCTGAAAATCTTTTTAAACAATTTGTTGAAGTATTTCCATCCAGTCCTAAAGCGGAAGAAATGGAATATATGCGGGCTTATACCTTTTACCGGCAAAGTCCAAAATCAGACCTCGACCAAACCAATACCACCCGGGCTATCGGCCTGATGCAAACTTTTATCAATACCCATCCGGGTTCCGAACGAAATAAAGAAGCGGCATCAATTATCGATCAATTGCGGGAGAAGCTGGAAGTAAAGGATTATAAAAGCGCGCAATTGTATTATAATCTCGGTCATTTCCGCGCCGCCGCAATTGCCTTTTCCAGTCTCATGGAAAGTTTTCCGGATTCTGAAAAAAGCGAAGCCTATAAATTCGAGGTAATAAAAAGTTATTTCCTTTATGCCGAGAACAGCATTGACCTGCGCAAACCTGCACGGTACGAACAGGTAATTACAGAATGCAACGACTTTCTGGACCGCTTTCCGCAAAGCGACCTGAAAGATGAGGTCAATCGCTACGCCACCCTTTCACAAAACAATATTAAAGCCTTACAAAATGAGCAGGTTACGCAGACAAATTAGTGCCAATACAGCAAATGTTGCCGAAACAAAGGACCTCAATGTGATCAAGTCCAAAACCGGTAACGTGTATGAATCAATCGCCATCATCGCTAAGCGGGCGAATCAGATCAACATTTCTATTAAGGAAGAACTGCACAATAAGCTGGAGGAGTTTGCGAGCCATACCGATAGCCTTGAAGAAATTCATGAGAATAAGGAGCAGATCGAAATTTCACGGGCTTATGAGCGTATGCCGAACCCGGCACTGCTGGCAACCCAGGAGTTCCTGGAAGACCGGATCTATTACAAGAAGAATGAAGATGACCTGTTCAGCTAAAATACTGGTAATTCTATACACTAAAGCGGCAGTTTTGCCGCTTTATTTGTTTTCAGGGTCGGCTCAAAATATATTAATTTTAAAACATGTTCAGGAATAAAAAAGTGCTTATCGGTATTTGCGGAAGCATAGCGGCCTATAAAACCATTTTACTGGTGCGGGAGCTGATCAGGGCGGGGGCAGAAGTGAAGGTGATCATGACACCGGCGGCTGCGGATTTTGTGAGCCCGCTAACACTGTCAACACTTTCGAAAAACCCGGTGCATACCGATATGTTTAAAGAAGGGTCCTGGGCGAATCATGTAATGCTTGGCCGTTGGGCGGATGTGCTGTTGATAGCGCCACTGAGC
>JAEYRC010000001.1 GCA_023409675.1 Bacteroidota bacterium | reverse complement strand
GCGATAGATGGCATTGTTCATTCTAACCCCGTCGACCACCAGCAATACCCTGTTGGTGGCGAAGCCGCGGATCATCGGACTTCCACCGCCCAACTGGCTTTTCTGGACAACGACGGTTCCCGACTGCGCCAGCATATCGGCGGCAGTTTGCGGGTTGTTGCGAAAAATATCGGCACGGGTGATCCGGGTAATTTTATTGGGTACCTCATTGCGGTTCTGATCCCATTTGTGTACAGAAACCACCACCTGCTCCAGCGTATTTACCGTAAACAGGGAATCTTCCTGGGCCAGCAGGGCGGAGGAACAGAACAGTAAAAAAATAGCGCTAAAAAATTTGCTCATCAGACCAGGTCATTTTATTAGGATGCAGGCAGCAACAGAATTTTTTCAGGAAATGTCATTTTCAATACTGAATCCAACGCAAAGGTATAGGAATAGTGGCCGAAAATTTTCACCCTGCCGCAGGCACGCGTCTTCCGGACATGAAGGATGTGGTGATCAGCCTGGGGTATTCGTTGTTACGGGAAAGAGGATATGGAAAACCGCCCCTTCATTCGGCTGAGCTTCAGCCCAGATATAGCCCTGGTGATTGTCCATCACCTTGCGGGCAATGGCCAGGCCAACGCCGCTTCCCTTATACAGTTCACTACCATGTAGGCGGGTAAATACATTGAAGATCCGTTCCGCATTATCGGGTGAAAAGCCAAGCCCGTTATCCCGCTCTTCGATATGATAATATTCACCGGCTGATTTCAGGGTTAACGCGTTGATGGGCGCGTTCTCAAGCGGGCCGGTGATACGGCTGGCGGATATGCGGATGTGGGGATGCACCTCTTTACGGCTGTATTTCAGAGCATTGGAGATGAGGTTCTGAAAAAGCTGCTGTATTTGTTTGCGATGTCCATAAATGACCGGCAATTCATCGATGGTTATGGGGGCCTTTTTTTCGGCTATTTCCAGTTCAAGATCTTCCAGAACAAGGGCAAGCTTTTTATTCAGGTCAACATCTTCCCTCAATAAGGGAACCATACCCGCGTTTGAATAACTCAGCAGATCATCGATCAGGGTATTCATCCTGGTTATGGCCGAGGTGATGCGATCGAAGTAATGCCGGTCGTGAGGGGGAAGGTTCTGCAACAGGCTGTCTTTGATCCGACCCGAAAAGATCTGGATCTTTCGCATAGGTTCTTTCAGATCATGTGAAGCAGCATAGGCAAATTCCTGTAAATTCTGATTGGAGCGTTTCAACTCTTCAATGGTCTGTTCCAGTTCTGCCGTTCGCATCGCTACGGTTTCCTGCAAGACAAACTCATTTTGTTTGATCCGTTGTTCATGTAGTTTCTGTTCGTGTATATCGAATCCTACTCCGACATACCCGATGAAGTTGTTCCCTGCTGTAAAACGCGGATTGGCTTTGAAGGCATGCCAGCGATAGATGCCGTCTTTTCGCCTGACGCGCACTTCCGGCATATAATACGGTTCCTGCTTATCATACGCGCTGTTGTAAATCGACATTACCCCCGGAATATCATCGGGATGAAGAATTTCACTCCATGCAGTCCCCATGGCCTCTTCCATGGTTTGACCCGTATAGTCGAGCCAGGTTTTATTCCAATAACTAACCGGTGCACCCGGATCAGGATCGATCATATAAATAAAGATCGGGCTGTCATCGGCAAGCATCCTGAAACGTTCTTCACTTTCCCGAATCGTTTGCTCGGCAATTTTATTTTCGGTTATATCGGTAAATAATAGGGCGACCTTGGGCTGCCGGTCAGCATCAATTCTGAAAGCGTACACATCAAACCAGCGGCCCATGGCTTTGGATTCTTCAACAAAGCGCAGGGACTCTCCAGTTACAGCAATTTTATTATAGATGTGCAGCCAGTGCAGTTCCAGATCCGGCACCAGTTCAAGCGCTGTTCGTCCTACCGCGTGATGCAATCCGGTCTGTCGTTCAAAAACCGGATTAATCTCCAAAAAACGATAATCAATGGGCTGGCTTTCCTCATCATACATCATTTCAAGAACGCAAAATCCCTGGTCCATCGATTCAAATAAATTCCGGTAACGGCTTTCTTTTTCCAGCAACCTGCGGTGCGCTAATACCTGGGTGGTTACCTCATGCCCAACACTTATAATACCGGTTACCAGAGAAGCATCTTCCGTTTCATAAATAGGCTTATAAATGAAATCGAAAAATTTTTCTTCCATTCTCCCCTGCTGATTGAAGGAAATGGGAAATTCATAGGCATAAAAGGGTTCACCGCGCTGCCGCACCTGATCTAAAATATCCCGAAGTCCCTGCGAACTGAGTTCAGGAATGGCGTCAAAGAGCGGAAGACCAATTACCGCTTTTGTTTTTCCCCAAACTTCCAGCAAATCTTTATTGGCAAAGGCCAATTTATAATCTGGTCCATGCAGAATACCAATGATGATCGGTGCATTCCAGAACAATTGATAGGCTTTATCGAGGTCTTCTGACGCTAATTTCCCCTCCATATTACCCGCGACCTCACTGGTGATATCTTCTTCATGATGAAGTATAAATTTCAGTTGATTGTTGTCATCAAGAAGTGGTATGTTGGTTACTGAAACAAAGCGGATATGCGGCTGGCCGGATCCGGATAAAAATTCATATTTCAGCCGCGAAAGCTGATGTTTTTGTTTATAGCGAATAACAAATTCATAGGATGCTTTTAACTGACCGGCTTCATGAGAAGTGAGGGATGCATCCCGTGGAAAGGATAGTGCAAGCGAAGGTTTGCCGATAACCTGATCGCGTTTTAGATCCAACCAATTCAGCAAATCATTACTCGCAGCAACAATCGGATAATCCGCAGCGTCTACGCTGATCAGGCGGTTCAATCCCGGTGTGATACTGAACAGGTTGAAATTCATTAATGCTCCTCTATTTA
>JAEYRC010000336.1 GCA_023409675.1 Bacteroidota bacterium | reverse complement strand
TTTTTCAGGTCGGGTATACTCATGTTTTTTGATCAGGTCGTTGTCATAGTCCTGAAGTGCACTGCCACATACTATGCCGGTCTGGGCGCGACCATCCATTTCCAGGCGGTACAGGTAATAGCAGGGTTTCGATTCACGAAAAAGTATACCCCGTTGCCGGAAGGCCTCAAGGTTCTGGCGTGCCTGCTGGTAAACCTCCTCTGCATGTACATCTACGGAATCCGGTAGATCGATTTCCGCTTTAGTAATATGAAGAAAAGACAGTGGGTTGCCGCGTGCTTCCACCTTTGCTTCCAGTGAATTAAGCACATCATATGGGCGGGAAGCTACTTTAGGAGCATGTTCGGGTTGAGGGCGTAAAGCCCGGAATGGCGCTATAGTTGACATATTCGTTCTTTTATCCTTTTTTGGTGGCGAAGTGCCGCATTAATGCAGCGATTTCCTGTACACTCGATAGGGGCAGCGCGTTATACAGCGATATCCGGAAGCCTCCTGCCGAACGGTGTCCTTTTATTCCGATCATACCTTCCGCTTTACACAGCGCGATAAACTCTTTTTCAAGCGTTTCATCATCGATTGCAAAACAGGCATTCATTTTACTGCGGTCGGCTTTGGCTACCAGGCCGCGAAATACCGGGTTGGCGTCGATGGTATCATATAGAAGAGAAGCTTTTTGTGAATTCACCACTTCAATAGCCTGTACACCACCCTGCTCTTTCAGCCAGCGAAGGGTAAGCATGCAGATATACACCGCAAATACCGGGGGCGTATTGAGCATGCTGCCCTGATCAATATGGTTACGGTAATCCATCATGGATGGAATTTTCCGGGCTGTCTTTTCGGCGAACTGCTTGTTGATGACGATCAGGTTAACGCCTGCGGCGCCTACGTTCTTCTGGGCTCCGGCATAAATCAGGTCGAAACGGTTGAATGGAATATCCCGGCTGAGGATATCACTGCTCATATCGGCTACAAGTGGCACACCGGCTGCATAGAATTGATCGAGGTTTTGCCACTGTGTACCATAAATGGTGTTATTCGTCGTCAGGTGCAGGTATTTTGCGGTGCGGCTAACCTGAAGCTGCTCCGGCAGACTCCGGTACTGGTTCTCCTCTCCACTGCAGGCCATTTCCACATGACCATACAACCGCGCTTCTTTCATCGCTTTCTGAGACCAAACACCGGTATCGGCATAGGAGGCAAGATCATTTTCGCCCAAAAAATTCATGGGAACCTGGAAGAACTGGGTAGAGGCGCCACCATGCAGAAACAATACTTCATGTGAATCATCTAACTGCATTAATTCACAGGCCAGTGCCCGGGCTTCATCCATCACTTCCTGAAATATCGGTGTCCGATGCCCGATCTCCAGAATGGATAAGCCACTATTTTTATATTCCACAATTGCTTCTGAAGCCTGCCGGAAAACTGTTTTGGGAAGAATACTGGGTCCCGCGTTGAAATTATGTACCGTATTTTTCAAAAAAACGTATGAATTAGGTGAGTGGATGGTACAAATATAGTTTAGAAGAATTTCCTTTCCGGCATTTTTGACATAGTTACCTCAAGAAACTATTTAAAAAGTGGGAAGGCGAATGACTGCTACCCGTGTGCATCAAGACTAGCCGGAGGCGAAGCCCTTGCCATGATTTGACCCACTATGAACCAGGAACAGTCTAGATTGTACTGAGAACTATTGCTATCCGGGTGCATCAGGGCGAGCCCGAGGCGAAGCGATTCAGAAATTAATGCACCGCAATGACGATGAAGAACAACAGCACTGGATGGCTTTGGGCAATGCTTTCGCCATGACATAATCCCAACGAATCAGGAACAGGCTAAATTGTACAGCGAACTATAGCTATCCGAGTGCGTCATGGCGAACCGGAGGCGAAGCAATTCACAAGAATAATGCATCACGATCACGACGACCAGGCTTCCATCAAGCCTGTTTCGGATGAAGCTAAGTGATAGTGGTTTTATTCTTGTTTCATTCGGGAAAATGGATAACCATTACATCCATTGCGGGGGTTTGCCCTGTCTGCTGTTGAGTTCATTGCCTCCTGAATGGTGTTCGCTTTATATGCTGTTAGGCAATAACCCCAATGCCATAGCTCATTTTTTCCGAAATAAATAATGTCTATCCTGCTGTACAGGCCTCCATCCGAAGGATTGGCTTCATCATTTTTCGCAATAAAATAATTTTGTTTTTTGTTGTATTGTAACAGATTATATTTTACGCGTTTATCCTGTACCCATGTTGTGTTGGTAATAGAATAAGTACTTCCATAATCGTCTTTAAAATTCCCAAGTAATGCAGCAGGAAATTGATTTAGAGATTGATGATTGATGTTGGTAACTGTGCTACAGGAAACTGCAGCCAGCCAAAGCACAACTGGAAATATGTACTTTCTCATACCATTTATTTTATGCTTCACAACTTATACAACTTACCAGGCTGGTAACGATCTCCTTAGACACACTCTGGCTGCGCTGATAATATAAAGTTTTTACGCCTAACTGCCATGCTTCAATCATTAATTTATTTACTTCCTTTACCGGCAGGTTGGGAGGAATATTCAGGTTAAGGCTTTGTGCCTGATCAATATATTTTTGCCTGATGGCAGCCTGCTGAATAATTTCTAACTGACTTATTTCTTTAAATGTTTTAAATACATCTTTTTCTTCCTTGCTTAATTCTGTTAAATGCTGCACACTGCCATGATTGAGCATAATGCTGCGCCAGATGTCTTCGTTATCAATTCCTTTATATTCGAGCAGTTGTTTCAGGTATTTATTTTGCCGCATGAAATTTCCTTTTGATAAACCTGCTTTATAATAATTGCTGCTGAATGGTTCAATGCCGGGAGATGTTTGACCCAATATGGCAGATGAAGAAGTAGTAGGTGCGATAGCCAGTGTTGTGGTGTTACGACGGCCATAACCTTTAAGCACATCGGGCTCACCGTATATGCGTGCAAGATCGGCAGAGGCTTTGTCTGCCTTCACCCGCAAATCACTGAAAATCTTGGTAGTAAGTTGTTTCGCTTTTAATCCTTCAAAAGGAATCATGTTTTTTTGCAAATATGAATGCCAGCCCAAAACACCTAAGCCCAATGCACGGTGCCTTTTTGCAAAACGGTTGGCACTTGCTAAATAATGATTGTCAGTAGTTTTATTGATGAATTCCTGCAGCACAGCATCGAGGAAAAAGATAGCGAGACGAACAGCATCAGTGTCTTTCCATTCTTCGTACAGCTCAAGATTCATGGAAGAAAGACAGCAAATAAATGATTCATCAAAATTAGAGGGCAGCATAATTTCGCTGCAAAGGTTGCTGGCTTTAATGGTGTAGTTAAGATCTTTATATACCTGCGGTTTTTCACGGTTTACATTGTCGGTAAAAAAGATATAAGGCAATCCTTTTTGCTGGCGGCTTTCCAGTACCTTTGCCCAAATTTCTCTTTTACTAACATCGCCTTCAATCATATCCTGCATCCAGTAATCTGGTATGCACACAGCAAAAAATAAATTTTGTAAGGGGTGTCCAATGCTTTTTATTTTTAAAAACTCTTCAATGTCCGGATGGTCAATATCAAGATAGGCTGCAAATGCACCACGTCTTACACCACCCTGAGATATTGTGTCCATTGCTGTATCAAACAAACGCATAAAACTTACGGCTCCACTGCTTTTACCATTATCAGTAACAGCGCTGCCACGGCCGCGCAGCGCGCCAAAATATGCAGATGTGCCTCCGCCAATTTTTGTTTGCATAATCACTTCGCCCAGTTTGTGTGTAATGCCTTCAATATTATCGGGCACATCCACATTAAAGCAGCTAATTGGCAGACCACGTTCGGTGCCCATGTTTGCCCAAATGGGCGAACTTAAACTCATCCATCCTCTTTCGATCATTTCCCTGAAGGCATCTGTCAATTCCGGCTTATACAAACGCTGTGCTGCTGCCTTGCAAATACGTTCAATGGCGCCATCAATTGTTTCACCTTTCAGCAGATATCCACGGTTCAGCATTTGTTCGCTCTCTTCATTTTTCCACCAGAGCTTTTCGGTTAAAGGAGTTTGTGCAATAAGTGGTGTTACTATTTCCATAACAAAAAATATTTTTAGTTGAGTAAGTAGCTGAATTAAAATAAATCGTTTGCAGTAATGCTTTTGTCATGCTTGGTATATTCCACCGGCCGCTTTGCAAAAAAATCATCCAGGCTGTTGGCAAACACTTCTTCTTCAAACCACTTCATAGGTTCGTATTGTTTAGTGCTGATGAAAAACTGTTCGGGAAAATCAGTCTTTCTTAAACATTCATCCACCCTGAATTTGATAAAATTCAACAGGTCATTTTTATCTATTGAATTAATTTCACCTGCAGAAAAAATCCAGTTAATAATCTTCTCTTCAATTTCAATAAAATCAGTTACAAGGTTAATTGTTCTTTCAATTAAAGCATCATCAATCATACCAGGATATTCTTCCCTTAATTTATTAATGAGATAAATGCCGGCATTAGCATGAAGTTGTTCATCAACGGATGTCCATGCAATGATGTTGCTTACATTTTTCATCAGTCCTTTAAATCTTGTAAAGGAAAGTACCACCGCAAACTGGCTGAATAGTGAAACGTTTTCTATTAGAATGGTAAAAAGAATTAATGAAATGACAAATTCCTTTTCATTTGTTGAATTTGATTTGCTTAACGCTGAAGAAAGAAAATCGATGCGTTGTTTTACAACCGGTACTTCAATTAATTTTTCAAATTCATCATTGTAGCCCAGCACTTCCAGCAGACGGGAGTAGGCTTCCGAATGGCGAAATTCACATTCGGCAAACGTACTGCCCAGGCCATTCAATTCCGGTTTTGGAAAATGATTGTACAAATTTCCCCAGAAAGATTTTACCGCCACTTCAATTTGAGCAATGGTAAGCAGGCTGTTCTTCACTGCATTTTGTTCGGCATAATTTAAATGCGAATGAAAATCCTGTGTATCAGCCGTAAAATCCACTTCGGCATGCACCCAAAAGGATTTGTTGATGGCTTCAGTAAATTGCAGCACTTCCGGGTATTCAAAAGGCTTATAGTTGATTCGTTTTTCAAATAATCCCATAACACACGATATATTTATGATTGAGTAATTTTTTTTAGTTTTTTCCTGTATGTCCAAAGCCGCCGGCACCTCTTCTTGTATTATTAATTGTTTCCACTTCCAGCAGCACTGCTGCTCCACTTTTTGAAAAATCATTTGAGCAATGCGTTCTCCACTTTCTATCGTTACATTTTCGTTGGAAAGGTTTATTTAACTTTTATCTCTCCACGATAATCAGCATCAATGGTGCCCGGCGTGTTTAGGCAGGTAATGCCTTGCTTAATAGCCAGCCCGCTTCTAGGACATATCTGTGCTTCTTAGCCACTAGGCAGTTCAATAAATCAACAAGTGTTGATTATTGCTCGTTGCTGGGA
>JAEYRC010000267.1 GCA_023409675.1 Bacteroidota bacterium | reverse complement strand
GAGTATTGCCGACCGTTTGCAGGATGCGCAGGCAGAATTTATTTTTACCAGTGACGGATCCTTCCGCGGGCAGAAAGAAATTCCGCTGAAGGATGTTATTGATGACGCATTGGTACAGTGCCGCTTCGTAAAGCGCGTCATCGTACTCACGCGTACACGCCGCCCCGTTAGTATGATCAAAGGCCGTGATGTATGGTGGGAAGATGAGATCAAGATCGTAGAAACACAGGGTAACCCCGATTGCCCGGCAGAAGAAATGGATGCGGAAGACATGCTCTTTATCCTGTATACTTCAGGGTCTACCGGCAAACCAAAAGGGGTGGTGCATACCGTGGCCGGGTATATGGTGTATACCAATTACACCTTTGAAAATGTTTTCCAGTATGAACCGGGCGATGTGTTTTTCTGTACTGCCGATATCGGCTGGATCACCGGCCATAGTTATATTCTTTATGGACCACTAAGTGCTGGCGCTACCTCCCTGATGTTTGAAGGTATCCCAAGCTGGCCAGATGCCGGACGCTTCTGGGATATCGTGGATAAGTATAAAGTGAATACCATCTATACCGCGCCTACGGCTATTCGTTCTCTGATGGGCTTCGGGCTTGGACCTGTGCGCAACCACAAACTTGACAGCCTGAAAGTATTGGGTACCGTTGGTGAACCCATCAATGAAGAAGCCTGGAACTGGTACCATGAAAATATCGGGAAAAAACAATGTCCCGTTGTGGATACCTGGTGGCAGACTGAAACCGGTGGTGTGATGATCTCTAACCTGGCCGGAGTTACCCCTTCCAAGCCAACCTTTGCTACGCTGCCGCTACCGGGTATACAACCTATACTGGTGAATGAAGACGGTAAGGAAATTACCGGATCGCCGGCCTCTGGTAACCTATGTATCAAATTCCCATGGCCTGGAATGCTGCGCACTACCTATGGTGATCATGCCCGATGCAAACTCAATTATTTTTCCACTTATGAAGGCCTGTATTTTACGGGAGACGGATGTCATCGCGATGAGGAAGGTCATTACCGCATTACCGGCCGCGTAGATGATGTGCTGAATGTCAGTGGCCACCGGATCGGGACCGCCGAGGTGGAAAATGCCATTAATATGCATGCGGGAGTGGTCGAAAGTGCTGTGGTGGGCTATCCGCACGATATCAAAGGCCAGGGCATCTATGCTTTTATTATATACCAGGGCACTCATGGTGATGAAGAGCTTACCCGCAAGGATATTTCACTCACCGTATCCCGCATTATTGGCGCCATTGCCCGACCCGATAAAATTCAGTTTGTAACAGGATTACCGAAAACCCGCAGTGGAAAGATCATGCGCCGTATTCTGCGCAAGATCGCCGAAGGTGAACTTGGCGCACTGGGTGATACATCAACCTTACTTGACCCCGCTGTGGTGGAAGAGATCAAAAATGGCCGGATCTGATCAGGACGGGATCAGCCATTTTTTTACATAGGCGATCTGCCCGAGATGGTAGATCGTATGCTGGATCAACCCGTTAACCATAAACCCCATGGTATAATCGCGGCCCTGTACCGCGGTGTCAAGAAATGCGTCGTCGCGTTTATTCAATTCAGTGATGATGGCTTCATGCAATTGCCGGAATTCTGATAAGGCGCGCGCCCAGGTATGTTCCAGAGGATCGATCATTCGCCAATCGTTAACTTCTTCCCAGGTCTTGTCGTAACCCTCACTTCCCTGCAATCGGTGCAAACAGAACTCTGCCCAGGTAATCATATGATACATGAGGTCGATAAGAGAATGCGCGTCCTCATTCGGCTTTTTGAAAACCACCGCGGGATGAATTTCTTCAAGCAGCGCATAGACCGGACGGCCGAACCAGGGTTGGCCATCCAAAACGGAATTTAATTCTTGTATGAGTTTATCGGTTTCCCGGCGCATAATAACTGCTTTACATGATCAATAATCTGATACTGCAATTCCCGGTCCTCAACAGCGGAGCTGACCAATCATATCCCAACAGCACTTGTTCCGTCAATATCATTTCATCCGCACCGCTCTACGCGCTGCTTACTTACTGAGGTACATGCTCCGATCCTTATACAACTGCCGGAAATAGGGATCCCGAAGGTCTTTTATGAAGCGGATCGCCTCTCCGGTACTTTTCATTTCAGGCCCCAGTTCTTTACTTACTCCGGGAAATTTTTCGAAACTGAACACCGGTTCTTTGATGGCATAACCGCTCAGTTTTTTCTCAAAAGTAAAATCTTTAAGAGTGGCTTCTCCCAACATCACCTTAGTGGCGACATTAAGGTAGGGTGTCTGGTAGGCTTTGGCAATGAACGGTGTGGTACGCGAAGCCCGCGGATTGGCTTCTATCACATATACTTTCCCGTCTTTTATAGCGAACTGAATATTGATCAGGCCTTTGATGTTGAGTCGGAAAGCAATTTTCCGCGCATATTCTTCCATGGTTTCGATTACCAGGGGGGTCAGGTTGAAGGCTGGTAATACAGCGTTACTGTCGCCACTGTGGATGCCCGCCGGCTCAATATGCTCCATCACGCCCATCACATGGAAGTCGGTACCATCGCAAATGCCGTCTATTTCCGCTTCCTGGCAGCGATCGAGGAAATGGTCGATCAGGATTTTGTTATCGGGAAGATGTTTAAGCAGACTGACCACGCCGGATTCAAGTTCTTCGTCGTTGATAACAATACGCATACGCTGACCGCCCAACACATAGCTTGGCCGCACCAGCACCGGATAGCCAACAGCATTGGCCACCTCAATAGCTTCATCAACGGTATGGGCAGTACCGTATTCGGGGTAAGGAATATTCATTTCCTTAAGCATATCACTGAATCGACCACGGTCTTCCGCAATGTCCATGTCATCATAGGAAGTGCCAATGATCTTTATCCCTTTTTCATGCAGGCGTTCGGCGAGTTTGAGCGCGGTCTGCCCACCCAGTTGCACAATCACCCCATAAGGCTTTTCCAGTTCAACGATCTCCCACAAATGTTCCCAGAATACCGGTTCGAAATAGAGTTTATCCGCCATATCGAAATCGGTGGAAACAGTTTCGGGGTTGCAGTTGACCATGATGGCTTCATAGCCGCATTCTTTGAGGGCCAGCAAACCATGAACACAGCAATAGTCAAATTCAATACCTTGTCCGATCCGGTTGGGGCCAGATCCCAGGACAATAACTTTTTTCCGGTTGCTGGGTTTGCTTTCGGAGATATTTCCGTTTTCGAAAGTGGAATAGAAATAAGGCGTCTTCGCTTCAAATTCCGCGCTGCAGGTATCCACCATTTTATACACCCGGGTAATGCCGGCTGCTTTACGCATTTCATAGATTTCCTCATCCGATGCATCCTGCATGATCAGGGAAATCTGCTGGTCGCTGAATCCCTCAAATTTGGCGCGTTTCAGCAATTCCACCGGAAGGTTTTCAAACTTATGCGTGGCCAGCTCCTTTTCAAGATCTACGATCTTTTGAATTTCATGAATGAACCATTTATCAATTCCGGTCGCCTTGGTGATGGTACCGGTGGAGATACCCAGCATCAACGCGTCTTTAATCCGGAAGATCCTGTCCCACTTTGGTGTTTTGATATAATCTATGAGCTCATCGGCCTTCATCTGGGTTTTTGTATACGTACCCAGGCCTACGGCATTATTTTCAAGGCTCTGACAGGCTTTCTGTAATGCTTCGGTAAAGCTTCTTCCGATTGCCATCACTTCCCCTACACTTTTCATCTGCAGACCAAGGGTATCGTTGGCACCCTTGAACTTGTCAAAATTCCAGCGCGGCATTTTCACGATCACATAATCGAGCGCCGGCTCGAAATAGGCTGAAGTGGTTTTGGTGATCTGGTTTTCCAGTTCATCCAGGGTATATCCAATGGCCAGTTTGGCCGCGATTTTCGCAATGGGATAGCCGGTGGCTTTGGAGGCCAGCGCGGAAGAGCGGCTTACGCGGGGGTTGATTTCCACCGCAATCAATTTTTCGGTAGCGGGATCCTGAGCGAACTGCACATTACATCCGCCGGCAAAGTTGCCGAGGCTGCGCATCATCAGGATCGCTTTGTTGCGCATGTCCTGGAAACTGGTGTCGCTAAGGGTCATCGCCGGGGCCACCGTGATGGAGTCGCCGGTATGTACACCCATCGGATCAAGGTTTTCAACCGTACAGATGATGACCACATTATCATTCTGATCCCTTAAAAGCTCCAACTCATATTCTTTCCAGCCCAGTACAGCTTTTTCGACCAGCACCTCATGCGTGGGTGAAGCGGATAAGCCACGGTCGAGCGCCGCTTCAAGTTCATCTTTGGAATGAACAAAACCGCCACCGGTTCCACCAAGGGTGAAAGAGGGACGAATCACCAGGGGAAAGCCGATTTCCTGCGCGTATTCCTTGCCTTCCAGCAGGGAATTGGCAACATGGGAAGGGGCGACATCCATACCGATCTTCACCATCAACTGGCGAAACTTCTCCCGGTCTTCCGCGGTTTCAATTGCCGCGATATCCACTCCGATCAGGCGAACATTGTATTTCTCCCAGATGCCCAGTTCCGCCACTTCCATCGTCAGGTTGAGCGCCGTTTGACCGCCCATAGTCGGCAATACCGCATCAATCTGGTTCTCTTCCAGGATCTTTTCTATACTGTCTACCGTAAGCGGAAGCAGGTACACCTTATCGGCCATCATCGGATCGGTCATGATCGTCGCGGGATTACTGTTGATAAGAATCACCTTGATCCCTTCTTCACGTATACTTCGGGCTGCCTGCGAGCCGGAATAGTCGAATTCACAAGCCTGGCCGATAACAATAGGACCTGAACCGATAATCAAAACCGACTTTATAGAAGCGTCTTTTGGCATATTGAATGGTGCTGTTTTAAAAAATCAAATTGCGCAAAAGTAAGGCAGCAGCGGGAATTCGGAAGGATTATTTTGAAATAGCGCGTTAAAACTCAAAAGAGGCGACATGAAAAAAGCCCTCACCCACAGGTGAAGGCTTGAAGTATTCAATCCAATACGGTTTAATTTTTGTGAAACGCGGCCAGTTCAATATCATCAAGCGCCACTCCACCTGAGCGGAGCACTTTTTTCTGTTCGGCAATCTGGCGTTTTTCTTCGCAGCGGTTTTTCATTTTGAAAACAAATTTCTGTTTTGCTTCGCTGCCCCGGAAAGTGCCGATGAGCGAGCCCGCAATCAGTATAAAAGCCAGGATCCATTTGTTGTTAAAATCTTTCATGTTGCCGGTATTATTAGTAAGACAAGTAATTCTACAAAATCGCTGTATACGAAGTATAAAAATCATACCATTTTAAATTGAGCAGGTATATGGTGGGTGGCAGCCATGGATATATTGATATAACAGGATAAATCAGGGAAGGCTGGCAAGTTTAATACACAGCCGAAGCCGTGTTTACCCCATTGAACATTTGGTCGGGCCAATTAATTTTATAGAATCTGTAACATATCAAAAACTGCATGTTTTTCGGGATTGACCGGTGTTTCGGAAGGCAGTACAGAAAAAAGGGAAGTCCTTTTCTGCAAGGAGACGTCTGTTCAAAGAATAACGGTGTGTTGGAGGCGGGGGAGAGGAGGTCCCTTGCAGGAGGGTTATATCCAACGCTGTTAAAATTCGGTTCATCCATATGCTCAATTCTGGTCAGTCGTAATTTTTTTGCAAACTTTCCCGACCCCGGAATGAATTTTCCATCAATTGGAATAAGCGGCGTTTTTTACACCCATAATTCCTTCGGATTTATAGCATCCTGTACCCATGCCAGAACAAAAATTTACCTGCATTCTGTACCATTCTATAGTTCATTTAAAATATTGTGAACTAAACGTTTAAATACACCTTCCTATAGAATACTAGCACAGAAGCCTGTATTTTTGCAGCGTTTCATCAATAATGTGTTCCTATGGTTCGTGCTCTGTTACTCATTATCCTGTCGGTTACGACCAGTGCCCTGATGGCGCAGTCTCCAGACTACCCCAAAGATTATTTCAGGAATCCCCTCAGTATTCCCATCCTGCTTAGCGGCAATTTCGGAGAAATGCGTACAAATCACTATCACATGGGGCTCGACATGAAAACCAATGCACGCGAGAACCTGCCCATACATGCGGCCGCGGAAGGATATGTATCGAGAATTAAGGTTGAACCCGGGGGTTTTGGCCGGGCTATATACATCGATCATCCCAATGGGTACACTACCTTATATGCCCACCTCAATGCTTTTAGTCCGAAGCTTGAAGAATACCTCGAAAAGCAACAGTATGAGCAGGAGTCCTGGAGAGTAACCCTTATCGTACCCCCCGGCGTTTTACCGGTTAAAAAGGGAGAATTCATTGCCAATAGCGGGAATACCGGTGGATCTGCCGGGCCGCATCTGCATTTTGAAATCCGGCGTACCGCCGATGATGTTAACCTGAATCCATTGTTATTCGGGTTTCCCATACGTGATAATGTACGACCCCGCCTGGTGCGCTTATCCATGTACGATAGAACCAGGAGTATCTATGAGCAAAACGCGCGGGTATTCGGACTTAAAGCGCTGGCAGCCGGTAAATACGGTACCACACCAGCATTGATCAAATCTTCATCACCGCTGGTGAGTTTTGCCTTTACCGGTTATGATTCCCATACAGGATCGGCGAACATGAATGGAATTTACCAGGCCCGCCTGTTGGTTAACGGTGAGGAACATACGGGATTTCTGATGGACAACATCAGCTATAACGATACCCGGTACCTGAATGCCCATATTGATTATTCCTATAAAGCGAGTGGAAACCCTTTTCTGCAGCATCTTTCCGAACTTCCCGGTTATGTGAATTCCATCTACCGGCATAAAAAAGGCAATGGTGTGCTCGACATCAGTGACGGAAGGGTGTATGCGATTCAGATCGATACCCGGGATACCCATGGTAACAGTTCGGTCATCGAATTTAAAGTGCAATACTCCGGCAATCATCAGCCCGCATCCCCGCCCCCCGGAAAGAAATTTTACCCGCGTATGCTGGATGGATTTGAAGCACCTGAATGTGAGTATTTTATTCCTGAGGCGGGTGTGTACGATTCAGTGCACATTGCCTATAGCCAGGGGGCAACTGAAGCCGGAGCCGTGTCGGCCACCCATACGATAGGATCACCGCTGGTACCATTGCAGGAAGCGATGATGATCCGGATCAAAGCCGATAAAGCATTGTCGGAAACTGAAAAGAACCGCACGCTGATGCAGTGGCGCTCCGGATCCCGCAAAGCAGTTCAGAAAGTGGAGTGGTTCGATGACTGGGCTATGGCGAAATTCCGCGACTTCGGCAGCTTTAGGTTATTGGTGGATACCGTTCCTCCGGTGATTGTACCCTCAGGCTTTTCCAATGGGGCAAACCTGAGCAAAGCAACGCGTATCGTATTTTCGGTTCGTGACGATCAGGGGCAGTATAAAAA
>JAEYRC010000138.1 GCA_023409675.1 Bacteroidota bacterium | reverse complement strand
CGCCGTATATGAACAGCGTAATGTAGATCAGGAAGGCCGCACCATAGCCCACGCCATAAGCAATGCCCGAATTGCCACGTTTTACTCCCGTGCCCGCTTCAAGAATAGCCGGTTCTGCATTTATTTTATTGACTTCAGTACGGATAGAATCCATTTTGGCTACATCAATACCTTCCTTAGCCAGCAGGTCATTTTCAAATTCCTTGCGGATCTTGCGGTTAACCTGTTCGTTCTGCATGACACCAAAATTCTTTTTGGAATAGATCTTCCAGGTATCATCTTTATTAATGCCAGTTTTGGGGGAATACAGTACGGCGGTATATCCTTTTGACAGAAAATTTGAGGTGTCCGCAGCCGGATCAAGTACAAAATCCACTGATTTGCTTTCGGAACTTTCCAGTTTGAAAATACCGGTCTGATCTACAACCGCAACCTTTTCCTTATTTGATCCCTTAACCGTGATCAGGACCACTACACCAATCACCACAATAAATAATATCGGGGTTAGAAAGGTGGAGAGCAGAAAGGTTTTATTACGTACCCGGGAAAGATATTCCCGCTTTATAATTAACCAGGTTTTATTCATAATAATTCAATTAAGCAGTTTGGTTTTGAAATTGACGCGCAAGGGGAGTGCCTTCCACCACTTTGATAAAAATATCATTGAGTGAAGGAAGGATCTCATTAAAGCCATTGATCTGCTGTTGCTGATCGATGAAATATTTCAATACGTCGTTCGATTGTTGTCCTTCCCGGATCCTGACCACATAACCGTCTTTATTCCTGTTGATCACCTCAAATACAGGTGAATCAAGTACATCCTGTACCGAATCAACAGCAATGGAAAACAAGTTCTCCTTATACTGTTGTTTTACATCGATAACTGTTCCGTCGAGAATCTTTTGACCATTATTTACCAGGATGATATGGTCGCAGATCTCTTCCACCTGTTCCATGCGGTGGGTACTGAAGATGATGCTTGCACCATTTTTCGCGAGCTGGTAAATTTCTTCTTTGATCAGGTTAGAATTCACAGGGTCCAGTCCGCTGAAGGGTTCATCCAGGATGATCAGTTCGGGTTGATGTAATACCGTTATAACAAATTGGAGTTTTTGACCCATCCCTTTACTGAGGTCTTCCATTTTCTTACCCCACCAGGTTTGCATATCCAGCTTAACGAACCATTCTTTTACTCTTCTGGTGGCCTCCTGTTTCGACAGTCCCTTCAATTGCGCCAGGTAAACAGCCTGCTCGCCAATTTTCATTTTTTTGTACAGGCCCCGCTCTTCGGGCATGTAACCAATATTGCCCGTATCATGGATGGGGTCAAATTTCTTACCCTTAAAAATAATGTCACCGGCATCGGGATAGAAAATTCCGGTAATCATCCGGATGAGCGTGGTTTTACCCGCTCCGTTGGGTCCGAGCAGGCCAAAAATGCTGCCCGGGCTCAGCGAAAAACTGATATCGTCAACAGCTTTTTGGGTAGCATAATACTTTTTAAGATTTTTTACCTCCAGTATATTCATGCAAAACAAGTTTTGGTGCGTAAATATATAGAACTCTCAGCGGGAACAAAATGGAAATGCATTTAATACATGAACGGTAATAAGGTTTATGTCTAACCGGGGGTATCTTGCTGCTTTCAAAAGATTTATAATGAAAGCCTTTATAAAAACAAAATATGGCGGTCCTGAAATTCTTCGATTAGAGGAAGTTGACAGGCCATTAGTGAAAGACGAACATATTCTGGTAAAGGTGGTGGCAAATTCCGCCAATCCTGCCGACTGGCATCTTTTGAGGGGTAAGCCTTTTTTTGCACGATTCTCCTCTGGTCTTTTTCAGCCAAAGGAAAAAATCCCGGGTGCTGACTTTGCCGGAATAGTAGTTGAAACGGGCAGTGAGGTTAACACTTTCAGGGTTGGAGACAGGGTTTTTGGCGAATCCCTTATGGGCGGAGCATTTGCGGAGTATGTATGTGTGCCTGTGTTGGTTTGCGGTAAAGTTCCGGACAATGTTGACCTGATTCAGATGGCTGCCATTCCTATAGCCGGGCTCACTGCACTGCAGGCCCTTGTTACACACGGGAAAATTGCCGCAGGTGAAACCGTGCTGATAAATGGAGCTTCCGGAGGTGTAGGTCATTTTGCTGTACAGATTGCAAAGATGCATGGTGCAAGCGTTACCGCGGTATGTTCCGGCAGGAATGTTGACTTCGTTAAGTCTTTAGGTGCCGATAATGTTATCGCCTATGACAAGGAAAATATTCATCAGCATACGGGTAGCTACGATTTAATTATAGATGCCAACGGTAACCTTACTTATACTGATTATAAGAGAATGGGCAAAAGAGGGGTAATGATCGGGTTTACAACTATGGGGCATATGCTTGCTACGCTTAGTAGAAAGCTGTTTGAAAAATTCCCCTTAATCCAGTTTACCGCTGAGGCAAATGCAAAGGATCTGCAAACTTTAGCCACACTTGTCGTGGAGGGAAAAGTGCGACCTAACATTGACAAAATATTCCCTTACAATGAAATTCCCGAGGCGATACGCAGTATCGAGGCGATGCGTACCAGAGGAAAAGTTGTCATGCAATGGCTGGATGAACATAGCCAGGACGCTTTATTAAAAACCTGATATAAGTACGTTTTAGTGAATATCATCCTGCCAGTAGCCGGTTGGTGATCCTAAACATTGTCCTATCGATGGAAGCTTGCCGTTTTGTATGAAAATTGCCCGCATTGATTTCACACGGCGGAAATTTAGCAGAACCTGAAAAAAATCAGAAATGGCTGTAATTTCGCGCCATGAAAAAATTCCGCTTACTGCCTGTTCTTGTACTGGGTTTCGTGTTGCTGATCTGTTCAGGCTGGGGTTTTTATGTTCACCGTACCACGCATCAACTGGCGCTGAACCTGTTGCCCGCAAATCCGGGTAAATTCTTTTACGTGCACCGTCAATACCTGATCAGGGAATCGGTTCGTCCGGATCAGCGCCGGAATATCGATAGCACCGAGGCCAAAAAGCATTATATCGACCTGGAACCTTTTGGAGATTCGGCGGTTTACCGCCTGCCTCGTGATCCTGCAGTGGCCTGGCAGGAGAACCGTGCTCTGCTGGAGGAATATGGGTCGCTGCCCTATGAGGTGGTGACTATGAAAAATCGGCTGACCAACGCCATGCGCAGTTTACAAACCGACAGTATCCTGTTTTTAGCGGCGGATCTCGGGCATTATATTGGCGATGCCCATGTACCCCTGCATACCACTATAAATTATGATGGACAGCTAAGCGGACAAAAAGGAATTCATGCCCTTTGGGAAAGCCTGGTACCGGAAAGCGATTTGAGGAAGTATTCGTTAAAACCTGCCGGCAGGGCGAAATACCTCAGCGATCCGGCGGAAACTATCTGGGAGGTCATCCGGCATGCCCATTCCCTATTACCCGAAATGCTTGAAGCAGAGCGTGCGGTTTCCCGGAATTTCCCCGATTCAGTAAAGTTCATGATGGTAAAGCGTGGTGACCGAACGCTTCGCTATTATACGCCGGAATTCATCCAGGCATATGCACCGGAAGTTAGGGCAATGGTAAATGATCAATTGCTGCGCTCATCAGGTTGCATCGCCAATTTCTGGTATACTTGCTGGATCGATGCCGGCAAGCCCAATCTTAACGCGCTGGTTTCACGGGATGCTGTTCTTAAACAACAACGTAAACGGGAAAAACGTTCGTTCAGAAAGGATCAACTGCTGAAAGACTCGCTACTCGATGCCCAAAAATTTCTATCAACTGCCATTCAATGAATTAGCCGACGGGGAGAAATAAACAAATCCCAATTATATTATTTCCGGTCAATTCTTAAATAAAATATCTGCCGGTCACTAGGCAACACAATCAAATCGTTGTATATTTAGATTAACCACGCGAAGGAATTGCTGACAATTGATACCGGAATTGTGCTCCGCTTTTTTTCAGGAACTTTTATCATAACCTATGTTGATCCTCAGTGCATTTAAAGGAACCGAAATTGTTTTGGCTGCTGCGGAATAAACGGCAGGCGTTTTGAATGTAAATGTGAGGAAGGAAATAATGCATTGGGCTGCCGGATATCCGGGAATGCAACATTAATTAAACAACAAATAAGCAATAAAGATCAGTGCTAATTGTAAGGTTTATACAAGCTATAAAACGAATCGATTTTATACAGATTTGAAGGATTTCTATTTATCATAACAGAGCTATACATTATTAATCTGAAACAAAATCAATAATTATTTTTTTTAATTTAATAAATTCTGAAAGTCAATACCAGCAAGGGTTTCAGCAGAAAAATAAAAACCTGAAATTTTTTAGAACAGCATTTTAATTGAGTGCCGGAGCGAGTGGTCGGAGATGAATATTTTCCAAATAATAAAAAATTTTTTTTTCCAAAAAAACTTTTGATATTCGTTGCCCTGCGTTAATTTCTTGTGGACAAATTAAATTCAGGATATGCTGAATTTGAAGTAAGGGAGGAAATAAAAATACTTTAGTCAACATAAACGGTTTAACAAAAAAAATGGCTAAGTCTTGCGATAAAGTTTGGAGTAATTGCTTAGAAATAATTAAAGACATTGTTGAATGGCAGCATTATAAAACATGGTTTGAACCCATTAAACCGGTAGAGTTAAAAAATAATATTCTTGTAATTCAGGTTCCCAGTCAGTTCTTTTTTGAATACCTCGAAGAGCATTATGTAAATCTGCTGGCAAAAACACTGAGAAGAATATTGGGAAAAGATGCGCGGCTTGAATACCGTATTATGGTAGACAGTGGCAATCATCAGAACAAACCTTTAACTATGGATGTTCCCACACATGGTTATAAGACGTTTTCCAATAATGAAATGGATTTCCCTCTTATTATAAATACACCGGTTAAAAATCCTTTTGTAATTCCCGGGTTAAAGAAGATGCAGATAGATTCGCAACTGAATCATATCTACACCTTCGATAATTTTATTGAAGGGGATTGCAACCGGGTAGCCCGCAGGGCGGGAAAAACGGTGGCGGAAAAACCCGGCGCCAGTTCTTTCAATCCACTGGTATTGTATGGAGGGGTGGGGCTTGGCAAAACGCACTTGGGCCAGGCCATCGGTAATGAAACCAAAAGACTGCATCCCAACAAGGTTGTTTTATATGTAAGCTCAGAAAAATTCATCAACCAGTTTCAGGATCATGGCCGTAATAATGCCATAAATGATTTTATACATTTTTACCAGATGGTGGATGTGCTGATCATCGATGATGTTCAGTTCTTTAACCGGGCGGAAAAATCGCAGGATGCCTTTTTCGCGATCTTCAATCACCTGCACCAGAGCGGTAAGCAACTGATCATGACTTCTGATAAGTCGCCCAAAGACCTGGAAGGTCTGCAGGAGCGACTGCTGAGCCGCTTTCGCTGGGGACTGAGTGCCGACCTGCAGATACCGGATTATGATACCCGCATTGATATCCTGGAGCGGAAGATGAAGAATGACGGCCTGGATATGCCGCGGGAAGTGGTCAAATACCTGGCTTATAATATCAACAGTAATGTGCGGGAGCTGGAAGGCGCGCTGATTTCATTATTGGCACAGTCTTCGCTGAATAAACGCGAAATAGATCTTGACCTGGCTAAACGCGTACTCCGCAATTTTGTGAAAACAAGCAGCAAGGAAATTACCATCGATACGATACAAAAAATGGTATGTGAATTTTTCGACGTGCCATACGATAAGTTATTGCAGAAGACCCGTAAACGTGAGATTGTACAGGCCAGGCAAATCACGATGTTCCTGGCAAAAGCGTTTACCAAAAATTCACTGAAAACGATCGGCGAACATTTTGGCGGCCGCGATCATACCACGGTAATCCATTCCTGCCAGACAGTTAAAGACCTGATGGATACCGACAGTACCTTCCGGGAAAGCGTAGTGGAATTGCAGCAAAAAGTTCAGCTGGCGGCTATGTAAAAAAGTAAGAAACACATGGAAAATATTGAAGTCTGCTTAACGGCAGACTTTTCTTTTGCCCAATAGCGTTACGAACGTTGAAGTGAGTGACACAACAGGCGCTCAATAGAATTACCGCTGCCGGTCCCCAAAAAAAAATTTCGGAAAGTCCGGAACAAAAATGCCCGGGAAGCGGCAATATACCGGCAAATGAATATTGTTTTAATTTTTGGGCTTATTAAAAATCTTCCCTTATTTTTGCCTCCCCAAAAGCGGGGTGAGGTGCCTGAGTGGCCGAAAGGAACGGTTTGCTAAACCGTCGTACGGGTTAAACTGTACCGAGGGTTCGAATCCCTCCCTCACCGCAAAAAGGGATAAATCTACACCGGGTTTATCCCTTTTGTTTTTTAATGAATCTGGGTGCACAAAACCATAGCATATTTCAACTGTTGGTTTAAACTCTGTTTTGGCAAAAGCCTTTCTTCTACATAATAGCCTGCCTT
Organism: Bacteroidota bacterium; assembly: GCA_023409675.1. Lineage (GTDB taxonomy): Bacteria > Bacteroidota > Bacteroidia > Chitinophagales > Chitinophagaceae > Flavitalea. The sequence continues at coordinate 3,225 of JAEYRC010000138.1, read as the reverse complement.
TAGAACTTTTACTGAACTTTTTGATTTTTGTATACGGAATCAGGTTAAATATTATATTCATTCATGTTTTACAAAGAACCCTTTGTTATTTACCTGAATATATCGGTTTGTATTATTTTACTTTTCCTGGCGCTTCCCTCGTTACTGAACAGGCGTGAAGAATTAAAAGTTAGAGTGGCTTTCTTCCTGATATTCTTTATAGTTATTGCTACCTGCTTTACTAATCTTATCGTATTATATGCATCCGATTATACATTGGTTTTCCTTGGATGGTTCATTTTTTTCTTTTCACTGTCATTTGGTCCTGTTATCTATTTTTATATTAAAAGTTTGCTGGGTTACAGGGTAACAAAAGGAATTTTAGTCAGCCAGATTCCAGGTGTTGCAGCAGTTGCGTATGGTTTACATCTTGCTTTAATTTCTGATTTTGAACAGCAAAGGGTTTTTCAACAAATGCTTGCCGGGGAGCACCTGCTTTATGAAGTCATCAACCTTTTAACACTTATTCTTACCTTAATATATTGTGTAAAAGCCTGGCGGTTTATAAAAAAAATTAAAGGGGGGAAAAATACAAATCAACAGGCACCATTTGATTTGAAAGTAGCCTGGGCAAGAGAATTTGTACTATACATGTTTGTAAATGTATTTGTTTTTTTAATATTGGTGTTAGTGCTTACCAACTTCACTGAATTTACCACCATAGACATGGATCTGATAGGGATGCCTGTATTTATGCTTTTTGTTTACCTGCTGGTAGCGGTACGCAGTATGATGATGTATAAAGAGTTTGAACACCAGTTTGTACTGGCCAGAATTGAGAGTGCCAAACAGATACAGGATCAACGGCTTGAGATTGCCCGTGACCTCCACGACAGTCTTGGGGCACAGTTAACCTTTATTGCTGCGGTTTCAGATGGGATAAAACGTAATGCACTAACTCTGGATGAAAACCTGAGGAACAAAGCAGACTCTTTAACCGATTTTACGGAAAACGCCATCACCGAATTAAAAAACGCTTTGTGGGTTTTGAACACAGATGAAATAAGGCTGGAAGACCTGAAAAATAAGTTGTTAAACTTAGTAAAAGCGGCCGGTGAAGCAAAAGAAGAGCTGCGATTTCATTTTCAGTTCAACATAGAGGAGAATCCTCATGTCGATTCGAAATGGGCCGTAAATCTTTTTCGGATTGTGCAGGAAATAATTAATAACGCTACCAAATATGCTCAGGCAGAAGATATATGGTTAAAAGCAGACCAAAGCGGCAAGGCATTTTCATTACAAATAAAGGATAACGGAATTGGTTTTGATATGGCTGAGGTGAAAAATAAATCCTTCGGCCTTTCCAACTTGCAACAAAGAATTCAAACAATGAAAGGCAGACTTCAGATAAAAGCAGAAAAAGGAAAAGGAACAATATATTTCATTGAAATTCCATTGCCATGATCAGCATCTCCCTGGTTGAAGACAATAGCGCAGCATTGCATGCTTTGAAAGAAAAACTACTTCTTTACCCCGATCTTTTCATCAGGCATGAGGCCTGCAACGGTGAAGAGATCCTGGAAAAGCTTTCAGTGGATGCCGGTGTAGAACTGATCTTAATGGATATTGAAATGCCTGTGCTGAATGGTATCGAAGCCACCAGACGGATCCGGGAACTTTATCCGTCGATCAAGATCATTATGATAACCATTTATGATAATGATGAGTTCATCTTTGAAGCTATACAGGCAGGAGCAGACGGCTATATTTTAAAAGACACTAAGCCTGAAAAGATATATGAAACCATTCGGGATACCCTGCACGGCGGGGCGGTAATGTCGCCGTCTATTGCGTTAAAAGCCCTGCAGATACTGAAAAAATCCGCGCTGCTACCTGTGGTTCAGGCGCAAGATATTCCTGAGCTTTCTCAACGGGAGGTCGAAGTGCTTGAAAATATCAGCGCCGGTTTAACCAATAAACGCATTGCTGAAAAGTTATCTATTTCTCCTTTTACCGTGAAGCGGCATATCGAGAACATCTATCAGAAGTTGCAGGCCCGAAGCCGGGTTGAACTGGTGGCTAAAGCGAGGCGCAGCGGCTTGATCTGAAAACCTCATTGATTAAAAAAATGGGCTGTTTGGCCCATATGTAAAGATTCGGATTATAAATAGTTTTGGGGCAACCCTAAACTACACTATGAAACGAATTTTGGTCGCAGGCCTCCTGTTTGCCAGCTCCTGGTCCCAGGCCCAGGTAATGAGCGCTCAATTCAATCACCTGAAAAAATACATGGGGGTTAACCTCATCGGTGGTTATGCCCGGCAAACATTCAAACACGAAAGTCTTAACAGGTTTGCAGCTTCGTACAACGAATTTTTTGGTTCCAGCCTGAACACTCAGCTCAGCATTCCACAACAATTTGAAGGCCCGGTGGCCGGCGCGGAAGTCAGTGCCGGCATTTTTCGAATTGGTTACACCCGGCGCTTCAATCAGCCCATGACCTTTGAAGCGCAGCACAGCGATGGCAGCATCCGGAAAATGCAAATAGAAACACCTAAAAACAATGGCTACTTCGACCTGCTCATTCCTTTTGGCAAAGGGCGTGTTTTTGCCGGCATGACGGTAGGCGCCGATTTTGGATATTTCCGGCTGCGCTCTTACCTGCACAACAATTTTGGCCGCGATACCTATGCCAATAGTGATGGTGTTTCCGGCATTTTTCAAAGCCATCTTGACCTGCACGGTCGTTTTGGGGGCAGATTGGATATAAACCTGGTGAAGCGCGTGAGTATAAGTCTTCGGGCTGAAACCTACAATACTGTCATAGGCGCACCCGAAACCGCAATGAATGGCTGGAGGGATGAATTTTATTCCGACGCTTCGCTTTCCGATGTTCAGGAGCGCCGTGTGTACCTGGCGGAAGATGTGAACCAGCGCTATAATGATTTTATTACGTTAGGCAACACGCTTTGGGAAAGCAGTCCGGCTGTTCATGGCCGGCCAAAAGGTATGGTGTATACGGTTACTGCTAATGTATTGCTGGTTTCGTTCAATAAAAAAAACAAGTGAGATGAAAACTATTCGTTTAATATTAATGCTCTTATCGCTGCCTGTACTTTTTTCTGCCTGTAAAAAACACGTTTATGAGGTAGTGGATGCGGAGGAAAAAAAGCTTGCCGGAAAATATACGGTATCCAATTACCGGGTAACGGTGTATGACCCGAACGGGAGACAGTTGTCTCAAAC
>JAEYRC010000064.1 GCA_023409675.1 Bacteroidota bacterium | reverse complement strand
CCTCATAGGTTGACGTGGGATTGAATACGGCAACCCAGTATTCGTAGGTGGATTTGTCTTTTAACCCCAGCATGGTTTCATAAACTTTGCTGGCTGAAGCCTGTATATCTGTTGTAAAGGTTAGCTTTTGCATAGTGTGTATGAGCTTTAATTAAGCAATGGGTACACCGTGCTTCTGACGATCAGGAGTAGACCAGGGAAGGGATTGTAATTACCATTGAATTAGCCTTTATTCTGTTTAAATGGGGCTTACACAGGTAGGGTATTGTTTAATGGGTTGCTGTTATCGTAAGGTTTTGGATACCCCGATTTTTACACCATACTCCATCAGATTCTCCCTTACAGGATATTCTTTCACATAACTGGAGAGCAATTGATATCTGAATTGCGGACCAACCTGCCAGCGGACGGTAGAAGTCTGATAGGCAATGAATGCTTCTCCACCTGCATGAATATTCCATTTTCTGACCAGTGAGGGTTGCTGCGTATAATTCTTATAGTCAGTTGAAATCAGATAAGAATTGCCATTAAGCAGGTAGGTGGGTTGTGCTGTAGCTGCAACAGCAAACTGGATCTTTCTGTTGCCCGCGATCCGCAGTTCGGCGCCCACCGGAGCGGATAACTGAAAGTATTGGTTTTGAATGTCGGTTTCTGCACTTCCACCAAAATTCCGGTAACTGCTGTAATTGTATAAGGTGCTGGAGGGCACGCCAGATCGGTTATTCAGCGCTATGGTAGCAATTTCACCGGGCGACTGGAAGGCTTTGATCGAATAACGGCTGTAATTGAATTGCAGTCCGGCTTTGATCCGCAGGTTTTTATTAACGGTATACATTACGGACGATCCTAATTCAAGTCCGGGTGCCGGAAGATGATTTACCAGGTTGTTCACGTCGCCCCGGATATTCAGCGCATTGGGTACATTGCTGATATCGGACAGCAAGAGCGCATTATTTTTACCACTCAGCCGGCGATAGCTTACAGTAGGTGAAAAGGAAAACTGTAATGAAAACCGGCTGTTTTTTTGTGGCTCCAGTTCATAGAGGGCATAATTGCCAATTATATTCATGCGATCCCGGTCAAGGGCCTCATTCATGGCGCTTGTATTCGGTGCGGGCGCTTGCTGAGCATGCACATCATGCTGGGAAGGAAGTGTCTGGCGAATGATATCTACCCCGGCACGGGCAGGATCGGTAGTCAGGTTCACGGCATTTGCCACTGCATTCGGCACCAATGAAGGAGCGGAAAGCCGGGATTCTTCATTTTCCTGAATTTGTGCTGGACGAAGTTGGCCAATGTAAGCCTGGCGCATGGGTATTACCCGTGCAGTCGGATAGGAAGAAGATTCCCCGGCAGGTTTAAAGGGGATAAGGTCTTCCTGAATAGCCGAGAGGTCGTTGCTGCCGCCCGATTGTTGCGGTGCAATAGACATCCGGGCAGGCTGCAGGGGTTCAAGTAATTCATTAACGGAATAGAAACCAATACCACTAAGCAGAACGGCAAATCCTATCCAGTACCATTTACGTTTAGGATGCAGTTTTCGGTTGATCTCCTTCCAGACCCGGTCTGAGGGATACATCTTATACTGATCAGCGCTTTCACTGATCAACTCCTCCAATTCATCCCTATAGTGACTCCGGTCCATAATCGTTAGTATTTGTAAGCCGTTTCTTCACAGGGTTTGTAATTTTTCCGATACATATAGTTTTATCTGCCGCCCGCAGCTTCCAGCCAGGTGCCTTTTCCCCGGGGCTGTTGCAGAATTTTCTTTTTGATCAATACATCTTCCAGCATTTGCCGAGCCCGGGTATATTGCGACCGGCTCGTACTTTCCTCGATATCCAGCATCCCGGCAATCTCCTTATGAGAGTACCCCTCAATTGCGTACAGGTTTAACACTGTACGGTAACCGATCGGCAGCAGCCGTATACATTCCACTACCTGCTTAGCCTGCAATATCGAAGGAATGGTATCCTCCCGGATCTGCAGCGTGGTGGCGTGTATCAGGTCTACACTCTCCTTGAATTTTTTATTCTTTTTCAGGTGATTGATACAGGTATGAACGATAATTCTCCGTATCCAGCCCTCAAAAGATCCTTTGTTCTGAAACGTATGTATCTGCGAAAAGACCTTTATAAATCCATCCTGCAACATGTCTTCGGCATCTTCCCGGTTATGGGAGAACCTGAAACATACGGATAGCATCTTCGGACTGTACCGGTTGTACAGTTCCCGTTGTGCTATAGCGTCATGATGTAAACAGCCCTGAAAAATGGCATCTTCGGTCATAAAAACCGTTTGGTTGCCTGTAATTTAGACAATTTTGCAGACCAAATGCTGCTTGGTGTTTGGAATTTTTGAAGGATTCCAATAAAATCGGTTTTTTTTCTTAAAAATCTAATGGGGGTAAACAGCCTTTCCCGCGGATTATGCGGATAAACAGCCAGCAGATTGCGCAGATAAACAGCCTTGCCCGCAGATTTACGCGGATAAACAGCCCGCAGAATACGCGGATAAACAGCCTTTCCCGCAGATTTACGCGGATAAACAGCCCGCAGAATACGCAGATAAACAGCCTTTCCTACGAATAAAAAGTCTTACGCTGTAGGTTAACGCACCAATACATTTCCGGTCATTTCCTCCGGAATCGGCAGTTCCATGACCGATAAGATGGAGGGTGCTATATCGCCCAGCTTACCGGGAATGAGGGTTTTGCCGGGGTGATTGCTGATGAGGAAAAGAGGCACCGGATTCATAGTATGTGCAGTATTCGGTGATCCGTCGGGGTTAATCATCATATCGGCATTGCCATGGTCGGCGGTTAGAAAAATAGTGTAATCTTTTTCCAGCGCTTTGGTAACAATCCGTTCAACACAGGTGTCTACAGTTTCCGCGGCTTTTATCGCGGCCTCAAATACGCCGGTATGCCCCACCATATCCGCATTAGCAAAATTCAGGCAGATGAAATCAACTCCTTTGTCGATTTCAGGAAGTATGGCTTCTGTTAATTCGAAGGCGCTCATTTCCGGTTGAAGGTCATAGGTGGCCACTTTCGGAGAAGGAATCATTATTCTTTTCTCGCCATCAAAAGGCACTTCGCGTCCGCCATTGAAGAAGAAGGTTACATGCGGATATTTTTCCGTTTCGGCTATCCGTACCTGTTGTTTGTGGTGATGTTCCAGTACTGAGCCAAGCGTATTATTCAGATTATCTGTTTCGAATATTACTCCAACATTCCGGAAGGTTTTATCATATTCCGTCATGGTGATATACTGCACGGGAACTGTCTTCATCCCGAATTCATTCATGTCGGTTTGCGTTAATACATCCGTGATTTCCCTGCAGCGGTCGGTGCGAAAATTGAAACTGATCACCACATCACCGGGTTGAATGGTAGCCCGGGGGCGCTGATCTGCCTGCAGAATTACTGTTGGCCTGATAAATTCATCGGTTATTCCGCGGTCATAATTATCCATTACCGCTTTGAGGGGGTCAGTAGCAGTTTCGCCGATTCCCTGCACCAGTGCCTGGTAGGCCAGTTGCACCCGTTCCCAGCGCTTATCGCGATCCATGGCATAATATCTGCCCGACACTGAAGCGATGGTACCGGTAGTCTGCTGCATATGCTCCTGCAGAGCTGCCAGGTATCCATAACCGCTTTTAGGATCGGTATCCCGTCCATCTGTAAACGCGTGAATGAATACATTCTGCAAACCCTGCTCATGACAGGTGCTGAGCATGGATTTTAGATGATCGATATGCGAATGCACGCCTCCATCGCTTACCAGTCCGATGAAATGGAGGTTTCGGCCCGGAACACGCGCTGCTTCGATTGCTTTGAGAAATACAGGATTACGGGCAAGTTTGCCTTCCCGTGCTTCTACATTGATACGCTGAAGTTCCTGGTAAACAATACGTCCGGCACCAAGATTAAGATGTCCCACTTCAGAATTACCCATCTGCCCTTCAGGCAAACCCACCGCTTCTCCAAAGGTCAGCAGGGTAGTATTGGGAAAGCGGTTATATAAAGAATTAATAAACGGGGTTGCAGCGTTTTGGATAGCATCTGCCGTCTTAACTGCGCCAAGGCCCCAGCCATCCATAATGATGAGCATGACTTTTTTGTCGTTCATGTCAGGAATTGTTTAGTAGAATTAGCCTAATTGATTAAGTGCGAAGGTACTATATAACCAATAACCTGCGGCAAACATGGCGGAGGCAGTTTGGCATGTTTTTAGCAAATTCGTATACTTAAACCCGATATACATGAAAAATTTTTATAAAACCGCCTTTGCCTTCATGCTCCTGGTAACAGTCGGTTTTACATCAGCGTATTCGCTGGAAGCTGTCATGAATGCCCTGAAAAAAGGCAATGTTACCCAATTGTCAAGGCATTTCGATACCCGTATTGATGTTTCACTTCCCGATAAGAGCGATAATTACAGCAAAAAACAGGCAGAACTCATTCTCCGGGATTTCTTTTCTTCCAATCCGGTAAAGAATTTCGTTGTGAAACATAAGGGCGAAATGAATGGTTCACAGTATTGTATCGGATCATTGCTGACACAGAATGGAAATTTTCGCACCAAACTGTATATGAAGAAAAAGGACGGTATTGAGGTGTTGCAGGAGATCGCCTTTCAATCGGAAGATTAACACTAACAATCACTATTTTCTGAAAGGTTTATGCCAGCGCATAAACCTTTTTTTGGCGCCATACGCCATCAATATTTCCTAATTTCGACCCATGACAAACAGGGATGAACAGGTTCAGGCATTGATACGATCAGCACTTTTGGAGGATATTGGCAACGGTGATCATTCCACATTGAGTTGTATTCCTTTTGATACCCGTGGTAAAGCGGTATTGAAGATCAAAGCCGATGGTGTGCTGGCCGGAATGGAAATGGCAGAACGAATTTTCAAAAGTGTTGAACCCGGCATTCTGTTCACGCCTTTTAAGCAGGATGGCGAACACATGCAGCCTGGTGAAAACGCTTTTGAAGTGCAGGGCCGTATTCACACCATCTTAAGCTGCGAACGACTGGCCCTGAACACCATGCAACGCATGAGTGGAATCGCAACACTTACCAGGCAATATGCCGACGCGCTGAAGGGTTATCATACCACCATCCTGGATACCCGAAAAACAACACCGAACTTCAGGATCTTTGAAAAGGAAGCGGTGCGCATCGGCGGCGGAGGAAATCATCGTATGGGCCTCTACGATATGATCATGCTGAAGGACAATCATATCGATTATGCAGGCGGTATTACTGCTGCACTTCAGCGCGCTGCGGATTATGTTCAACGATATCATCCGCAGTTAAAAATTGAAGTGGAAACGCGCAATCTTGATGAGGTGAAACAGGTGCTGGCATGTGGACTGGCGCACCGCATTATGCTCGATAATTTTACCCCGGCGGAAATTTCAGAAGCGCTTAGCCTGATCAACGGACGCTTTGAAACAGAAGCAAGCGGTGGTATAAACCTGGATAACATTGAAGCCTATGCGAAAACAGGGGTCGACTATATCAGCGCCGGAGCGCTGATACACCAGGCCAGGAGCCTCGACCTAAGCCTTAAAGCCGTGCCTGAATAAACACTATTGTAAGGAACCCTTAACCGATTTTTTATGGCAAAACGATCAACCATAGTATATTCAACCGATCCTAACTTCAGGCCGGAGGAGGATTCTCATGAAGAACAGGATACGCCTGCTGCAAAGGAACAGCGCCTTACGGTTCGCCTCGATCGCAAACATCGTGGAGGCAAGACCGTTACCCTGATAGAAGGATTTCGTGGAAAAAATTCAGACCTGGAAGATTTTGGCAAAAAAATTAAAGCATACTGCGGAACAGGGGGTGCTGTAAAAGATGGCCAGGTGATCATCCAGGGCGACCACCGGGAGAAGGTGATCGCCTGGCTGAAGAAAAACGATTATACCGGCGTGAAAAGTCAGTCCTGATTTATCCCGCCCGCTACGTATAACTTTCGTTCAAAATATTGTGCTTATGATTACTGACCCTGTGCCAGGCTGTACGCTCGTGTTTCGCCCCACATCAGCAGCATTTCAGTAGAACAGATCCGGAACTCGGAACACAAACTAACATATAGCCCGATGATATCGAGGTTGGTTAAGGGTTGATTATCGAAAGTTTCGAACCGTACATTATATTGGTTTACCAGGTTCGTGTATACAGAGCCTGTTGGCCAAACCTGGGTACCACGGTTACTGATGCTCACCAGCCGGAATTTAAGACCACCATGGCGCTCACACACCTGCGCGATATTATGGGGTTGTTCTTCACTTTCGATAAACATATCCACCCCAACAATTTTTTCTTCTCCCATTTCCTTGGATACCATCATGGCGTTCTTATCGAGTTTGAACATGGTGGTAGTTCTTGGCATATTGTCGAGCAGTGGTTTGGGATTAATCTGCGGAATATTCCCAAAATTGTCAATGATCGCCTGCGCGAATTCTGTAGTGTTCAGGGCAGGTTTGGAGCGGTCACCAAAATCACCGGTGCGAATACCTTGTTCGAGGGTATACAACAGCGCGTTTTCGATGACTGCCGCATTTTGCATAAAGCCCAGGTGACGAAGCATCGACAGGCCGCTGAGCAGCAGCGCGGTGGGGTTCGCGATGTTTTTGCCGGCTATATCCGGCGCTGTTCCATGTACCGCTTCAAAAATAGAGATATGATCGCCGATGTTCGCGGAAGGGGCAAATCCCAATCCGCCTACCAGGCCGGCACAGAGGTCGGAAATAATATCGCCCTGTAGGTTGGTGAGCACCACCACATCAAAGTCATTCGGGCGCACCACCAGTTTCATGGCCAGGTCATCGACGATGATATCATCAGCCTTCAGATCGGGATAATCTTTGGCCACTTCATAAAAACATTCCAGGAAAAGTCCGTCGGTAAGTTTCATGATATTCGCCTTATGTCCGCAGGTTATGCGACGGGTTCCTTTCTTGCGGGCCATTTCAAAAGCGTATTTAATTACCTGCAGACTGCCGGGTCGGGTGATGAAGCGGCGGCTCAGGGCCACATCGTGGGTGAGCATATGCTCTATACCGCCATAGGTGTCTTCGATATTTTCGCGAACAATGGTGATGTCAATCGGTATACCGGCCTTTGAAAAAACCGTATCCACACCGTGAAGGGTTTGAAACACCCGGTTGTTAGCATAGGTGTTCCAGGTTTTTCTGGCGGTAACATTCACACTTTTAACACCTTTGCCTTTGGGCGTTTCCATAGGCCCTTTAAACAGAATACCCAGTTTCTCAATCGTTTGCTGCGCTTCGGGAGTCATCCCGTTTGAAAAGCCTTTATCAAACACCCATTTGCCCATATCCACATACTCGTATTCCAGGTTGATTTTACTGGCATTGAAGATTGCCAGTACGGCTTCCATTATTTCCGGTCCGATTCCATCGCCTTTGGCTACAGCTATTTTCATTCTGATAGTTTTAATGGTGGTAAAATTAGCTCAACTCGGTCAAATCCTGTTAAATCTGACAAATAACTATTATCTACTGGGCTTTTTGGCTAATTTTACGGGAATCATTTCAAAATGGTATCGAAAATCTCCGAAGGCATTGAAGTAAGTGTGGAAACATTTTTTCAGCCGGAATACTCTAATCCGGTAGCAGGGGATTTTATGTTCGCGTACCGCATCACCCTTGAAAACCATAATGGCTACCCCGTCAAACTACTCCGGCGGCATTGGTTTATCATCGACAGTTCCGGTACCACCCGCGAAGTAGAAGGGGAGGGCGTCATTGGTGTTCAGCCTACAATAGCCCCCGCCGAAAAATACCAGTATGTCAGTGGGTGTAACCTGAATTCAGAAATGGGTAAAATGCACGGCAGTTACCAGATGGAAAACCTGCACGACAAATCAATGATCTCCGTAAAGATTCCCGTATTTGAAATGATCGTTCCCTTCAAAATGAATTGATCCTACACTCCCCTAATTTTAATCTGCACCCATCTGCTTAAAATCCCCGAAATCTGCGGGAAATGTATTCATAATCTGCGCCCATCTGCCCAAAATCCCCGAAATCTGCGGGAAATGTACTCGATTATCAAGCCTTATCCGTATGCATCATTTTCTGAAGTTTTTTCGACAGGAAGAACAAAATAAGCGATGCAGCCCCGGCCATTCCTACAAAGAGCATGAAGAACTCGTATAAGGTGGTGATTTCATAACCGATAAACGTCTTGGTCTTACCGCCTTCTGGATAGAAAGTGCTCAGTATTCCTGCGAGCTTATTAGCTGCCGCATTGGCAAGGAACCACACGGCCATCAACAAGGAAGCAAACTTAAAGGGAGCTAATTTATTCACCAGCGAAAGTCCGATCGGACTCATACTCAGTTCTCCCCAGGTATGAAGTGCATACATCCCTACCAGCCACATCATGCTCACTTTAACTGTTGCATCCACATCTTTAACACCGAAAGCGATCCACAGATAACCTACGGCCAGCAGAAACAAGCCTAAGGCCATTTTGGTAGGAGCGGAGGGTTCATATTTTCCAAGTTT
>JAEYRC010000074.1 GCA_023409675.1 Bacteroidota bacterium | reverse complement strand
CGGTCATACTCACGGGTATAGGCATCCGAATATTGGCGAACCAGCAGGCCGTTGCGAAGCTCAAAACTGTATTTACGATCGGGTGGAAAGCGCTGACTCAGGGCTTTCTCCGTTTTAAGCACGGTGTCTGCTGCGGCGGCGCTTTCCAGAACACGCGCCCAGGTGAAGTCCAGGGGATCTTCAATATAATCGGCCTTTCCGATAAAGAAATCCCATTCCTTCGCGGCCAGCAGTTCGGGAACACGGGATTCCCAAAAACCATGAATGCCATGCTGACCGGTATGCTGCCCGTTATGATTACTGGAAGCATGAAGGGGAACATGAATATCTCCCAGGTAATGGCCGAGTTCTGCGGAAAGCCGCAAAATCCCGGAGCTGTTTTTTTCACGCATTGCCTTCGTTAGCCTGAACAGCATGGTCTGGATCCACCAGGGAGCAATTCCGTATTTATTCAGGCTGTCTTCTCCGTACATCTGCACCGCGTCCTCCCATTTCCGGGGCAGGGCAGTATAGGGATAGCTTCCATAGTGATCGATGTCGATAAAATGTCGCGGCCCTTCGGCGGCTACCGCATAACGGCGTTTGTCGGGATCAACGGCATGCTCGTGCAGAAAGGGGATCTGGCGTTTATAAAACAACAGCATTTCCGGCGGAAGCAGGTACACGGCATACTGGTTGATCTGGCGGTGCGCATAAAACCCCCAGCCGCCGCTTTCTGTAATACTAAACAGGCAAATGGCCAGCACTAAGATCCTTTTCATTCAGCCGTTTTAAGCGGTTCATCAAGCTGCGACACACCGCCCGTAAGGGCAAACTTCATCGCATCGGAAGAACTCATCTCCGGCAGGGGTCGAACCCGTGATTTGCTCACCAGGTACAGGTGACCGGCAAAGGCATAGGATTTGGGAACATATACGCTGACATAATCTTCAAGTCCAAACTGTGTTAGCTCTTCCCCGGTAATGAAACCAATCTGCCAAACATCTTCCGCGTTAAGCGCGACCAGTACCGTTCTGTCGAATTTTCGCTTGTTGCCGCCGAAGGCTTCGAAAAAATCACGGAGGGTGGAATAAATAATTTTGATTCCCGGGGTGTTTTCCAGAATTTTTTCAAACAGGCCGACCAGTCCTGAAAACAGGTAGGAGGAAGAAATATAGCCCGTTATGATCACGATTATCAAAACCAGCACAAAGCCGATCCCGGGAATTTCTCCGTTACCATTGGTTTCGCTGAAATTCGGAAACAGGCGAACAATAAAGTCTGGTACAATGTCATCAATAAAATTGAAGAGCGCGGTAACCGTATAGATGGTCAGTACGATCGGTGCCAGAATGATCAGCCCCTGTAAAAAATACTGAACGATTTTCCTGAAGATGTGAGAGATGTTCATGCCGGAAATTTTGGTAAAACTACGATCAATTGCGTGGGAGAAAATGCTTTTCACCCCTTCTTTCCTCCGTTTTATGACCGCTGAACGGCCGTATAACTTGATGAGCGGCGGAAAATGCCGCGTTGGAAACTTGGGTCACAAAAAAAGTTTCCATAGTTTTGCGGCGATTATGGAGATGAAAGAAAGAATACAGCAGAAGGCAGGAGAACTGTTTCACCGTTATGGCATTAAATCCATAACGATGGATGAAATAGCCTCTCAGCTGGGGGTATCCAAAAAAACGATCTATCAGTTTTTTGCTGATAAGGAAGAGCTGGTCATGCAGGTGGCATCAGAAATTATCGGCCATTCGCGCAGCAGTTGCGACTACTGTAAGCAGCATGCCGATAATGCCATACATGAAGTGTTTAACCTGATGGATTTTTTGATGGAGATGTTCAGCAACATCAACCCGGTGATGTTGTTCGACCTGGAAAAATTTCATCCCCGTTCGTACGCGGTCTTTCAGCAATATAAGGAAGAATACCTCTACGAAATGATCAGCAAAAATATCCGGCAAGGGATCGCTGAAGGGCTGTATCGCGAAAATCTTAATGTGGATGTAATCACGCGCATCCGCCTGGAAGGCATGGTGCTCGGGTTCAACCAGCAGGTTTTTCCTGCAGCCCGGTATAGTATTATCGAAGTACAGCGGATCCTGCTGGAGCATTTCCTTTTCGGGATCGCTTCCGCAAAAGGCCATAAGCTTATCCTTAAATATCAGAAAAAATCGAAAAAAAAACTACAGCACAATGAGAGCAATTAACATGCATAAAATATCCTGGGGGCTTATCCTCTTGTTGCTGAGCCTGACCAGCAGGGCCCAGGAACAATACCGGCTGAGCGCTGATGAAGCAGTGGATATGGCGTTGAAAAAAGTTACGGAGATCCGTAACCTTCAGCTCGATAAAAAACTGCAGCATGCACAAAACCGTGAGATCACCGGGCAGGCCATGCCTCAACTCGAAGGTTCGGTACAGCTGATGCATTATTTTAATATTCCGGTAACCTTCATCCCCGACTTCATTTCACCTGCAGTGTATGATGTACTGGTTGAACAGGGCGTTCGCGACGCGAATAACCAGCCTATTCAAAAACCAACAGGTGAGCCCCAGTTATTTCCTGCGGCTTTTGGCGTTCCCTGGCAGGCATCCGTTGGCTTCTCTTTGCAACAATTATTGTTTCAGCCCGATGTATTTGTAGGATTGAAAGCCCGTGGCGCATCCATGGAGCTGGCCGATTACAATATCCGCGTTATGGAAGACAGTATCAAAAGCAATGTACTACGCTCCTATTATGCGGTGGTGATCGCCGAAAAGCGTTTTGCGATACTTAAAGAAAGTGTAGCCCGGATTGAAAAATTGTTGAGCGATCAGAATGCCATGTACGAAAATGGATTTGCCGAGCGGCTGGATATTGATAAAACGCAGGTTAACCTGAATAACCTGAATACATCGCTGAGCCAGGTAAAGAATCTGGTGGAACTGGGTTATGCTGCCCTGAAATTCGCCACCGGCCTTGAACAGAAGGATGAGCTGGTGCTAAGCGACAGCCTGAATATTGACATGCTAAAAGAAGGCCTGCTCGAACTTCCCGAATTTCAATACGATGACCGCAATGAGATTGGATTGATGAAAACCATGCAGAAATTGCAGGAACTGGATGTGCAGCGCTACAAACTTTCTAAAATTCCCACTGTTTCAGCATTCTGGAATTTTAGTGAAAACGCCCAGCGGCAGAAGTTTAATTTTTTCAGCGCGAATGAACCCTGGTACAAGACGTCTTTTATTGGATTGAATATGAGCATCCCCATATTTTCCGGAATTCAGAAAAACCGCAGAATTGAACAGGCCGAGCTTAACCTCGAAAAAACTACCAATAATATTGTCAATCTCCAGCGCGCTATCGACCTCCAGCAGGTATCATCATTCACAGCCTTGAAAAATGCCATTGCTGCAGTGGATGTTCAGACCCGCAACCTGGAACTGGCTGAACGGGTGTACAACACGACAAAAATCAAATTTGAACAGGGACTGGGATCAAGTTTCGAAATTCTGCAGGCACAGTCGGATTTCGAATTGTCACAATCCAATTATTTCCAGGCCTTGTATGATGCCATGATCGCCCGGATCGGTTACCGTAAAGCGTTAGGAAAATTATAATTCAAACCAAAAACACTAAAAATATCATCATGAGATCTGTAATATATGGCGTTGTGGTTGTATCGCTTCTGCTGGCAGCCGGTTGCGGTGGCCCAAAGGATGAGCTGACCCAAAAGAAAGAAGAGCTTAAAAAAGAGCTGGAAAAGCAGGCGGAAATCACTGCCAACATTGAAAAACTCGAGGCTGACATTGCACTGCTCGATACTACGGAAAAAACCGGCAATGTTAAGCTGGTGAGCACTATGCCGGTGGAATCCGGAACATTCTCACATTATATTGATCTGCAGGGAAAGATTGACGCGGAGAACGTGGCATTCGTAACACCCCGCGGCGCGGGCGGCCAGGTGCGCCAGGTGTTTGTAAAGCAGGGCGACTATGTTAAAAAGGGGCAGTTGCTGCTGAAATTGGATGATGTACTGGCCAACCAGCAGATCGAACAGATCGAAGTTCAGCTTGGACTGGCAAAGGATCTCTACCAGCGCCGGGAAAATCTCTGGAAGCAAAACATCGGAACCGAAGTGGAATTGCTTCAGGCTAAGAATAATGTGGAGGCGCTCGAGAAACAACTGGCGCTGCTGCGCGAACAATCGAACATGTCGAATATTTATGCGCAACTGTCAGGGGTAGCCGATATGGTCAATATAAAACCGGGAGAATTTTTCAGTCCGCAATCGGCCACCCAGATGGGTATTCGCATAGTGAACACCGATAACCTGAAACTAACCGCCCAGGTTCCCGAAACGTATATCGACCGGGTTAATGAAGGCACTCCGGTGGAAATTCATTTTCCCGATGTGGATAAAACCATCCAGTCTAAAGTTTCAGTTAAAGGCAGAACCATCGACCCGGGCTCCCGTTCATTTTATATAGAAGCACGAATTCCTTCCGGTTCGGAATTACGGCCCAACCAGCTTGCGCTGGTTAAGATCCGCGATTATGTTGCCAATAATGCACTGACCATTCCCATCAGAACACTCCAAAATGATGAAAAGGGAAAATTTGTAATGCTGATGGTGAATGAAAACGGCAAAGCCATTGCCCGCAAGCAGGCCATTGAAGTGGGTGAACTGACCGGGAACCAGCTTGAAGTTAGATCGGGACTTAAAGAGGGTGATATCATCATTACAGAAGGATTCCAGGGATTATACGACGGACAACAGGTTTCTACCAGTCAACTGTAACCGCTTTATTTCTCCCAGCATTACCAAAACAACTATTTTATGAGTCTTACAGAACATATAAAACATAAGGTAAAAGAGTTCGGTCCAACCACCTGGAGTATTAAGAACCGGACGTCCATTTACCTGATGATGATATTTATTTCCATCGCAGGGGTTTACCAGTTCATCACGCTGCCCAAGGAGCAGTTTCCCGACCTGGTAATTCCTACCATATATGTACAAACGATTTATGTCGGTAACTCGCCAAGAGATATTGAAAACCTGGTCACCCAACCCATAGAGAAGGAGATCAAAGCGATAACCGGGGTAAAAATTCAGAAGGTCACCAGCACTTCACAGCAGGATTTCTCCGCCATTATCTGTGAATTTACCACCGATGTGGATATTGATGTTGCCCTGCAAAAGGTAAAGGATGCAGTGGATAAGGCCCGAACCGATCTGCCCAATGACCTAACCGAAGAGCCGACGGTGATTGAAGTAAACCTTTCAGACCAGCCCATCATGTATGTGAACATCAGCGGTCCCTACGATCCGGTGAAGCTGAAGGAGTATGCGGATGACATGCAGGACAACATCGAAGAGCTGGCCCAGGTGAACCGGGAGGATATCGTTGGTGCCCCCGAACGTGAATTTCAGATCAATGTCGATGCTTACCGCATGCAGAGCTCCAATAACACCATCGATGATATTGCCAATGCCGTTGCCCGTGAAAATATGGATGTGAGTGGGGG
>JAEYRC010000072.1 GCA_023409675.1 Bacteroidota bacterium | reverse complement strand
CCTGGCGTTCGGGTGTCGGAATACCGTAATCACTGTAGATATCAATAAATGACGGATAAATGAATTTACCGCTGCAGTCGATGGTACCTGCTTCCGCGGGTACGCTAACGTTTTTGCCCAGGGCAACGATTTTTCCATTACGGACTACCATAGTGGCTCCGGTGACCTGTTCTCCGTTTTCGAGAACCAGGGTAGCATTTGTAAAAGCATAGTACCCATCGGTCGATTCCGACATTCCGTTGACCGGAAAGCTCGACTGGGCGACTGAATTTAGGGGCATTAGAACTCCCGGCAAGGCACATATGACCATTGCCAGCATTCCTGAAAGAAGTTTCCTCATAATTATGCGAATTGAACGTATAAAAGTGGAAATTAAGTAAATGCGTTAATTTCGGATGTATATTTTAAATTCTAATTTATTCTTAATGTCTATAGCTGCTATCATTGACCATACGTTGCTGAAACCGACCATTTTACTGCAGGAAGTAAAAACACTGTGCAATGAAGCTATCGAATATGGATTTGCCGCCGTATGCATACCGCCGCCATTTGTGCGCAACGCACGGGTTTTCCTGGGTTCATCACCGGTTAAAACCTGTACCGTTATTGGATTTCCTTTTGGCTACTCCATTGCCCGCGCCAAGGTATTTGAAGCCGCTCAGGCACTCGACGACGGAGCCGATGAACTGGATATGGTTATTAACATTGCCGCATTGAAGAACGGACAATGGCAATACCTCGAATCGGAGGTGAAATATATTCTTGAAGCCGTTCATAAGCGCGAAAAAATACTGAAGGTGATTATTGAATCGGGGGTACTTACCGATGAGGAAATCATCCGCTGCTGCAGTTTGTATGCGAATGCAGGTGTTGATTTCCTGAAAACCTCAACAGGATATGCCGAAAAAGGGGCTGATACACATGCTGTGGCGCTTATGCGCAGTCATCTGCCCGAACAGGTTCGTATTAAAGCTTCAGGAGGTATCAAAACCTATGAAACAGCACGGGCAATGGTAGGTGCAGGTGCAGACCGGCTGGGCTGCAGTGCGGGAATCGCTATTGTTAAAGATGAACCCCAACCGTGAATTAAACGCTCACAGTTCTTATATTTGACCGACAAACCATGAAAATCGTTTTATTCATCATAGCGCTCTTCGTTACGCATGCTGCCCAGGCGCAGGATTCCGTTCAGGTATTTAAAGATCCGCGGCTCGATTTGCTGGTCAGCAAACAAATAGAGATCAATGAAAAGACGATTAAGAATATGCGCCGTTCGGGCCCCGGCTTTCGCATATTGGTCATCAACACCAATAACCGGAATACCGCAATGGATATCAAAACCCGGGTATACCGCGAATTTCCCGAACTGAAGGCCTATCTTCAGTACCAGACACCTTTTTACCGGCTTAAAGTCGGCAATTTTACCGAGCGGGAAGAGGCCGATGCCTACCTTGAAAATATCCGCAGAATTTTTGGAAAGGAAGTTTATGTTGTTCGCGATATTGTAGAAATACGACCGGGAAATTAACGTTCGCCTCCGGACTTACCTTCCACCGCTGTTTGCCTCGATAAATTTCTAATCCCTTTTTATTGTACAATACTTTATGGAGAACCTTAAACAAAGGATCAGGGAACTGACCGCACTGCATCTGGACGATGCTATCCGAATTCGCCACCACCTGCACGCGCATCCCGAATTGAGTTACCAGGAATTTGAAACTTCAGCATATGTTCAGCAAAAGCTGCGTGAATATCAGATACCGTATACAATTATGGCCGAAACAGGTGTCATCGGTATTATTGAAGGGGAAAATCCGCACTCGCGCGTAATTGCACTGCGCGCCGATATGGACGCACTGCCCATCACCGAAGAAAATGAGGTTCCGTATAAATCAACCCGTCCCGGAATTATGCATGCCTGCGGACATGACGTGCACACCACCTGCCTGCTGGGTGCTGCCAGGATCCTGCAGGAACTCAGAACAGAATGGGAAGGCACCGTGAAACTCATCTTTCAACCCGGGGAAGAAAAAAATCCGGGCGGGGCAAGCCTGCTCATCAAAGAAGGCGTCCTGAAAAATCCTGCTCCCGCGGCCATATTAGGATTACATGTGCATCCCCAGATGGATGTTGGGAAGCTTAGTTTCCGACCCGGGCAGAATATGGCCAGTGCCGATGAGCTCTATATCACGATCCGGGGTAAAGGTGGCCATGCCGCAGCTCCGCACCTCACCACAGATACAATTCTGGTCGCCGCTCACCTGATTGTGGCCCTTCAACAGGTGATCAGCCGCAATAGCGACCCTCTTTCGCCATCCGTATTATCTATCAGCGCCATTCAGGGCGGTCATACCACCAATGTAATACCGAGTGAAGTGAAGATGATGGGTACATTTCGCGCGCTGGATGAAACATGGCGCTATAAAGCGCATGAACTTATTCGTAAGATCTCCACCGGACTGGCAGAAAGTATGGGAGCTGAAATTGATGTATTGATTGATGTAGGTTATCCATCAGTTTTTAATGATGAACAACTTAACGCAATTGTGGTTGAACAGGCGAAAGCCTATCATGACCCGCAACTGGTGGGTGTAACCGAAGTTCGCATGGGGGCTGAAGATTTTGGCTATTATTCGCAGGAGATCCCCGGCTGCTTTTACCGGCTGGGGGTGCGCAATGCCTCAAAAGGAATAACGTCGGGCGTACATACGCCAACCTTTAATATCGATGAAGATGCCATTCCGGTGGGTATAGGTATGATGGCCTGGCTGGGTGCTACTGTCAACTTCCCGGCTGTTTAAACGTTTCTTATATCGGAAAGTCATAGGTACAAACAGTGGATCATGAAAAAAAGCAGGTCTCTCCTTCGCGTTCTATTCACGGGCACCCTGGGCGTTATACTATCTTATACTGCTATGGCACAGGATAAAAAAACCCCGGAAACCGGGGTAAAAAAGAAATTACAGGAAGTGAAAAAGGATCCGGCTACGAAAGACCGGGCAGCAAAAGCGGATGTTTATATTGTTCGGAAACAATCCACCATCCTGCGCAAACCCGGTAACGTAAAACGACCGGATTGATCCATATATCTTAAGCTCCAATGGCAGCAGCTGAAAAACACCTTAAGTATTGTTCAGCTTACTGCCCCGGCTAATAATTATTGCTTCATCCGCCGCGTATCGATCATCCCCTTAAATGATTTTCCGGCAAAGCGCCGATTGCCTTCCAGCACTCTGCTGTCGCGGGTACGTTCCATCGCGGCAACGCCGGGCAGTTCAGGCATAGCGCCAAAGGTTCCCAGGTTAATATAACCCAGGGCCGAGGCAAGGCAGGCCTCCTGCGGATCACCCCAGTCTTTATCCAGTCCGTCACCCACCTGTTTGTCGGGAATGAACCCATCAAAATAATTACCAGAACCAAGTTTATTGGTACTGCGGAATGAGATCGGAAAAATATACCAGTCACCCACCGGAATCGGAAAATACCCTACCGGCTTTCCATAAGAGGGTGAAGCACCCACGATCTTAACATCCATAAAAGGAGTAAGGTTATTGATCAGCAATTCACTGGCTGATGCGGTGTTTTCAGAAACGATGAAAAAGATCCGGTCGAGATCTAGGGTACCCAGTTTTGAAAAACGGGAGGTTTCGTTCCAGTCGGCATAGCGTTCATTGAATTCCTGATTCATCATAACATCTCCATTACCGGCTACGGGTACCAGGTAATTAGCGAGTTTATCCTGCACACTCACATAACCTCCGCCATTATAGCGCAGATCGATGACCACATCAGTAATATTGGCCTGTGCAAATTCGCTGAACACTTCATTAAACCTGTTGTACACCTGGTTGGTGTCGCCCAGGAAAGAATTAAAAGCCAGGTAACCCACTTTCTTAGTACCAGCGGTATAAATGCTGTCGAATAAGATTGGGCTGGTCTGATAGGATGCACCATTCAGGGTCAGGCTGGTTTCAGTTCCATCGGCTTTCTTGAAAACAAAGGACGATGAAGCGCTGTTATACACATTTTCAATAATGAAATTGATACTGGATTGTGTCGTATTGATATTGCTGTTTCCATTGATGGATACAATCTGCCAACCACGGCGTACACCCGCTTTTCCTGCCGGAGAATTTTGTTCTACCAGTTTTACTCTTAAGTCATTGGGACTAAGAAAAAAGATCTCCATTCCAAAATCCTGGCTTACACCACCGCTTACATTATCCCAGGAAGCCTGATCCACTGCAAAACTCCATTGATCCACCGGGTTGGCAAAACCTGGTTCTTTACTGTAAAGCCGCAGGGCCTCCATGATTTTTGCCGGGTCGGCATAGGCTCTGCCATTGAAAGTTGAGGGGATCTGGTTATACCACAAATAGATATCCCGGCTATACAACACCGTGGTATCTTTATGTTTATCCGCTAGAGTTGGTTGTTCTGGTGGCGGAGGGGTACCGGTATCATCTCCTTTATCCTTCTTACAGGCACCAAAAAGAAGGACCGCACTCAGGGCCAGAATGGGCAGGCCGGACGTTTTAA
>JAEYRC010000268.1 GCA_023409675.1 Bacteroidota bacterium | reverse complement strand
TGCTGATATCTATATTCAGCAGTTCCCGGCCCATTTTAGGCGAGATCATGATATAGTTATCCCAGGTGGTTTTGGTAATCGGATCGGGCAGTTCCAGTAACCAGGGGTTATTGGCCGATTGTCCGTCACCTGCAGCAACAGTCTGATAAAGTACCAGTTCGATACCACCGCCCTTAGGAGCAGTACCGCTTACCGGGGCAGTTGCCGCACCGGAATATGTGCCTGCAGACGCGGAAGCCGGAGTAGCCGGTTCAACAACACCATCCTGCAGGGCTTTCATATAAAGGTCATCGGAACCCAGCCTGGTAGTCCAGTAATTTTTGAAATAGTTGTCATAGGTTTCCGTGCTACCGCTTAGTGCCAGCAGGGAATCCTGGAATTGACGGGTATTGAATAAAGGGGCAATTGTGGGCTGCATCATGCTGTAATAGCCGCTTTTAGGTTCTGCATCACCCCAGCTTTCCAGGAAGTGATGAGCCGGAGCTACGAACTTGCACAACTCACCGGTTTCATCCAGTTTAATATTGAAAGAAACGGTGGTGGCAACTTTTGCAAGCGCTTTTTTGAAGCGTTCAGCATCCGCGTAATCATAGGCCGGGTTCACATCATACACCATCAGTGTACCAACGCGTCCGCCTTCCATATCGCTGATCAGCGTGGCCATATCCGCGTCACTACCCTGTTTCATCAGGATGGGCGCCGACCAGTCGATCGTTGAACCATAGGCGCCGATCGCGCTGTTGATAGCGTTAACTATAAGCTGAACGGATGGATCATTTGATCCGCATACCACCAGCCCGGTACCATTGGCAGCGCGAAGCTCAGCGGCAGCTTTTTCTATGCCTTTCCGTAATTTTTCGTTGGAGATCCCGGCGGCAGACTGGCCATTTATGGCATTCAGCAAGGCGCTGGCAACTGCTGCCGTTTCTGAAGGCCGGTGCGTGTAGCGTTCATCAGCATTTGCTCCGGTCATACTCATCATGCTTTCAAACTGGTAATGTTTGCACATGTTGAGGTTCGATGGTGTTACCTTACGTTTGGTCGCGAAATCGCGCTGAAATTCAACCGGATTCAACCAGGTTCCCAGAAAATCTGCAGCCAGGCTGACCACCACATTGGCATTACCAAAGCGGTAGGAAGGAATGGCGCGGTTGCCGAATGACTGCTGATTCGCGGTCAGGATTCCACTGTAAGAAATTGCATCATATTGTACATGGCGGCTTCCGGGATATTTTCCGAGGAATTCACCAATAAGCTGACGGGTAGATGGGGATGTAATGGTACTGGTAAGTAAAACCACCGGACCGGCACCCATTCCCTGCATGATCATTTTATCGAGTTCTACAAAAGCGATGGCCGAACCATTAGCTCTTGGGAAACGCAGTCTGGAGGTATCGTAAAGATCCAAAACAGCGGCCTGTGAACGGGCAGAGGTACCACCGCGGGTAATGGTAGACAGGGTATTGCCTTCCAGTTTGATCGGGCGACCGTCCCTGACCTTGGCTACTACAGGAATAGCTTCACCCCCGCTTACAAAGGTTGTGGCATAATAATCAGCCACACCGGGAACAATATCCTGGGGTTTATTTACGATGGGAATAGCTTTTTTAATCGGGGTTTCGCAGCTTGCGGCTATTGCAGCTGCAGCGGTACTGAACCCAAGGTATTTTAAGAAGTCGCGACGGGAAGCCTGCGCGGGCGCGGCATCCTTGCCATCTGAAAAGTCTACAGGCAAATCTTCCCTGAATTCATTTTCAGCTTGTTTTTGAACTTCTTCACTGCTGGAAAATTCTGAGAAACTTTGCCAGTATTTTTTGTTCGCCATATTTTAGATTTTACCCAAAACTCCGGGGAGCTCTTTATTCAATTCCGGTTAACAATGTTTGACCTGCCTGCTGTCAGGCAGCTATTAATAGTGGCATTTCTGACATTCCAATCCGCCAATATCGGCAACGGTGATGCTATCACGGAGACCAGTGCGGATCTCATTATGGTATTTCTCATAAAGGCTGTAAAACTTATTGCCTTTCTCTCCGGTTGAATCCACAAAATTCACTTTTGTTTCGCGGTGGCAGTTTACGCACCAGCTCATGCTCAGGTCGCTGAACTGATACACTTCATCCATATCCTGGATATTGCCATGGCAGGTCTGACAGGCTACCTGTCCTGCAACCACGTGCTGGGAGTGATTGAAATACACGTGATCAGGAAGATTATGGATCTGGATCCATTCAATCGGCTTCCCTTCATTTACATACTGGCGGGTATTGGGATCCCAGCCGGCATATTCATATAATTTGTTGATCTCCGCGGTACCATTAACCTCTGTACCATCTTCCCGGAAAATCGGAGAACCGGTATATTCATTAATGGTCATATGACAGTTCATACAGGTGCTGATAGAAGGAATGTTCGCATGTTTGCCTTCAGCCGCTCCTCCATGGCAGTATAAACAACTGATCTGGTTATCACCGGCATGCACTTTGTGCGAATAGTAGATCGGCTGTTCGGGCTGATAGTTCTGAGACCGTCCCAGGCCTATTGCTCCGCGTACGACATAGAAACCGCCTACCACAAATAAGATCAGGGTGAGCAAGGCGATATAGGTTTTATTTCGGTAGAACGGAATAGGCTCATAGGCGGGAATTCCTTCCTTATCATCAGCCAGTTTTTTCAGGTTGCTGTTAACCTGGAGCATGATCAGGGCTACTACAGCCAGTATGAGACTGAGAATTCCGAACAGAATAGAATTGTCTGATTCGCCATAGGCACCGCCTTCAGGACTGCCGGCGCCACCACCAGCTCCGGGAGCTGCGGGGGGTGGAACAGAATTTACATAATCCACAATAGCATCAATATCCGCTTCAGACAACTGAGGAAATGCCGACATCACAACGCCACCATACTGATCTTTCAGCTTGGTAGTGTAATCATCCTTGGCCATGAACGCAGCAGGATTATGAATCCAGTCGTACAACGCCTGACGATCGCCCCAGGGGCCGCGGGATTCCATGTCGGCAAGACGCGGACCGGTAAGATCTTTATGCACCGCGTGGCAGGAAGCACAGTTCTGTTGGAATAGTGCTGCCCCATCCTGGGCTTGAAGTGATGCACCAAACGATGAAAAGATTATCAGGAAAAATGAAAAAAGAATCGTTCTTCTACTCGATCTTTGGTCAATCATATCAATTGAATATGATGAAATTATGTGGAAAAATCTCCTTGTTCGTGTGCAAAAATAAGGCAGGATTTTAACAAAATACCAACAACGTAAAAATTTTTTTAACCCGCTACCAGCGCGGGTTTCAGGGCACAAAAGAGATTAAAAAAGTGAATCTTAAAATTTCGTGTCATGTTTTTGTCAGAAAGTCATATAAGGGTTTCTGACTATATTTCTCCCTTAATTCCCATTTTGCGGTAAATGCGTTCTAAATTTACCGTTTCCCTGCCAGATATCTATTTTTAGCCCGGGAATATTAATTTATCAGGATGAGCAGCCCTGCTGTTGTCCTTTATCGCAATGTTTCGAGCATGTTTGAAAAATTAAAACGTAAATGGAAAGTTGATGGTTGGAAGTTTTTCCTGATCATGTGCGTTTTCGCCATTACCGGAACCACTACCGCCTTTCTTACCCGGCAGATCACCCGATGGCTGGAGCTGGATGCCGGTTCGTTATGGTACTGGCTGCTGAAAATAGGCGTTCTGCTGATCGGCTACTGGATACTCATCCTGATCGTTGCCCTGCCCTTCGGTCAGTTCCGCTTCTTCTGGGAGTATGAAAAGAAGATATGGGGAAGGATAAGCGGCAGAAACAAAAAGGCTGTTCCGGAAAGCGAACCGACAGGTACCGGTAAAATATCTCCTGAAAGATCATTGCAGGATCAACATTAAATTACGCAGGTTTATGAAGCGGATCATCATTTTTGCCTCCGGAGCCGGATCGAATGCCCGGCAGATCATCAGTCATTTCAAGAAAAACCCGACAGCAGCCGTTTGCCTGATTTGCTGTAACAAACCCGGAGCCGGTGTACTTGGAATTGCCGCCGACGAACAGATTCCCACCCTGATGCTGGAAAAAGAACGATTTTTTAACGGAGATGCCTACCTATCGGAAATTAACGGCTACCAACCCGACCTGATCGTACTGGCCGGATTTCTCTGGAAACTTCCCGCTGCCCTGGTAGAGGCTTTCCCGCAAAAGATTATCAATATTCACCCCGCTCTCCTGCCGGCGTTTGGCGGCAAGGGCATGTACGGCAAGCGGGTTCATGAAGCCGTGCTGGCAGCCGGAAGCGCCGAATCGGGTATCAGCATCCATTATGTTGATGAGCATTTTGATCATGGCGACCTGATCTTTCAGGCGCGCTGCTCTGTTGATCCCGATGATACTCCCGAAACCCTGGCCCGGAAAATTCATGCCCTCGAGCATAAGCATTTCCCGGAGGTGATCGACAATTTGCTGAAACTGTAAAAAACCCGTTAATTCCATGAACCCATCGTGCAACTGTAAATTCCTGATCTATCTTCAATGAAAAGCGGATTGAAGCATATACCCTTTTTCGGATGGATCGTATTACTGGGCATGCTGTACCTGCAGCCTGCCAGTGCCCAGGTGCGCGTATCGGGGAAAGTGTACGATATGTCGCAGTCGAACCCCCTCGAAGCCGTCAGCGTGCTATCCACTTCCGGACGCGGAACAATAACAGATGAGCAGGGAAGGTTTACCCTCGTGATTCCCGACACAGATTCGATTTGGTTTTCTTATCTCAATAAGCCCACACCAAAATATGCCGTCAGCTCAATTCCGAATATTGAGAATTTCGAAATTTCCCTGCACGTCAATATGGTTCAGCTTAAAGAGGTGCGCGTAATGCCGAGGAACTATCGAATGGATTCGATCCAGAACCGAAAAGATTACGCGCGGGTTTTTGACTTCCGTAAACCCGGCCTCGGCACTTCTCTTTCGGTTGGTCCATCTGGTGGCGCCGGATTGAATATCACCGAACTGGCCAACATGTTTAAGTTCAGGCAAAACAGGCGTATGCTGTCCTTCCAGGAACGACTCATCCGCGAAGAAGAAGAAAAGTTTATTGAATACCGCTTCAGCCGGGCGCTGATCATAAAACTCACCGGGCTCCGTCCTCCGGAACTCGACAGCTTCATCAACCGCTACCGTCCATCCGTGGATTTCATCCGATTTGCCACTGATTATGAACTGGGAGAATACATCAAAGCGGCGCATCAGCATTACCAGCGCTATAAACGATTGTTGCAGGAGATTGGAAAACCAGAGGATTTCTTTTACTGATATAGTAATCTTTTAAACGTTTCTCTGGCTGATCATACCCCTGGTGGTTATTGGAACCGGAAGCGGTTGCGGTACACTCAATTCGAACAAACCGTTCAAACAACCTACAACACTCAAACCACCACCAGCGCCCCCTGACGGTCCGCACTAAAGTCGCAGACTATCCATAGTTTTTACGCTACAGACAGCGTCTTGCATTAATAAAAACCTCTGTCGAATTTTGCAGAGCGCCCTACCTGCAAGCGCATCCACGTTTTACTACTATTAATGCGATTGATAACTGTATCTTAATAGCAGAAAATTCACCCACAGAAGTATTCACGTCTGCGGATTATCCTGAATGATTCCTGCTCCGTATCCCGCACTGTATATGGGTATTGCTGTTCAGGAAGTCAAGCATGTTATTATTGAACACCAGCCTTTGAACATGCGTTACACCACTGCTGCGTTCAACTAAAAAATAACCTATCTTTTCAGCATAAAACTTTCTCCATGAAATATGGTATGCTGATCCTCTTGTGTATAAGCCTGGTTTTAGAAGGCTTAACGCAATCGATTAACCTGGAAAAACCAAATGTTGAGCATGCCGGTTTTTCAGCAGGTCGACTGAACCGCCTGGATTCCTTTATGCAGCAACAGGTTCAAAACGGACGTATGGCCGGGGGCGCTGCGCTGATTCTCCGCAATGGGCATACCGCTTATTATCAGTCATGGGGCTATAACGATGAAGCCCGCAAATCATCCCTGCCCAAAGACGCGATCTTCCGCATAGCCAGTCAAACCAAAGCCATTACCAGTGTAGGCATCATGTTGCTCTATGAAGAAGGGAAACTTTTGCTCAGCGACCCGGTAGAAAAATATATTCCTGAATTTAAAGATCAGCAGGTGATCCAAAGCTTCCGGCTCAGCGATACAACGTTTACCGCGGTGCCGGCTAAACGAAAAGTTACCATTCATGATCTCTTAACCCACTCCTCCGGAATTGGTTATCCGTATATCGGTTCACCCGAAGCAATTGCACTTTACCATAAACATGCTATACCTGCTGGCATTGGCATGAAAGAGGAGAACCTTGCGGTGGCCATGAAAACACTCGGCAAACTACCGCTCTTTCATCAGCCCGGTGAAAAATGGACCTATGGACTTAATACTGATCTGCTCGGATATCTTATCGAACTGATCTCCGGGCAAACACTGGATGCGTTTTTCCGCACTCGAATCTTTGAACCGCTCGGTATGCGTGATACTTATTTCAACCTTCCCAAAGAGAAACATTCACGGCTGGCCACCCTCTTCATCCCTGATGAAACCGGCCGGTTGAAACCGTTTGATTCGTCGGACTGGGAACTGGATGGCAACTTCCCGATGGGCAACAGCCGCTATTATTCCGGCGGAGCAGGGCTTTCCTCCACCCTTAAAGATTATGGCATCTTTCTGCAAATGCTGCTCAACCAGGGAGAATACAATGGCGTTCGCCTGCTCAGCCGCAATTCGGTACGTATGATGACCAGTAACCAGATTGGCGCGCTAAGCCTGGGCAACAGTAAATTCGGACTTGGGTTTTCAATAGTCACAGAAGCGGATGCCGCCAAAGACCCCTGGCAGGTGGGTACTTATGGCTGGGGAGGAGCCTTCGCCACTACGTATTGGGTTGACCCTAAGGAAAATATGGTGGTACTGTTTTTCAGGCAGGTTTGGGGCGACAGGGACAGGGAAATCAATGAAAAATTTAAAGTGTTAACTTACCAGGCTATAAACGACTAACATGGATGATCAGACTAAACTGGGCATAGGAACCCGCCTGCAGCATACGCATTATGGTCCGGGGGTGATCGTGGCACTGAAATATGCCACTTACACCATTTCCTTCATACATCACGGTATAAAGGAAATTGATAAAACAGATTCGAACCTGGATGAAATCATTCCCGAAAACATTACTCCGGAAATTGAGACGCATTCCCCGTCGGAAGCTGCCCTGTTAAAGATCCTGCGTTTGTGGGGCGACCCTCATGAAATAGTTCCGCTCGGTGACAGATGGGAAAACGGGACCCTCATTTTGCAGCCCCAGGATAAAAGTCAGAAACCGAAGGAGTTGCCGATTGATGTATTCTTTCATAAGATCGTTATGCTGCGCGACCGCCTGCGGGTGATGGAACAACAGATCAACAGTCATAAAAAACTCAGTGATGAAGAAAAGGTGAATCTTCAGCAATACATTACGCGTATATACGGCACGCTAACCACCTTCAATGTTTTGTTCAGGCAAAAAGAACACTGGTTTGTGGGTGAAAAGAGCGGCGGGTTGGATTAGTCACTGCAATCTGCCGCAGGCAGAGTTTCAAATTGATGATCGGATATAAACACATTACATTATAATAACAGCTTTATTAAACCGAATTAAAGCAGTGATTTCAAGCAATACTCAAATGATCAAAAACACTTCTCTGGTTTTATTATTCAGCCTGTTCTTCCACAGCTTGTTCGCACAACCTTTCTTAATTGCAGATACGCATAATGATGTATTGTCGGGAGTGGTGATGCGGGGCACCAGTATTGAACAGGATTTGCGTGGCCGGGCGCATACCGATCTAAGCCGGCTGGAAAAAAGCGGGGTGGGCATCCAGGTATTTTCAATTTTTTGTAATGAACGGTATGGTAAAGGACGGGCATATAACCGGGCCATCGCGATGATCGATTCACTGGATGCCATCGTAAAGCGAAATCCTACGCTGCTGATGGCGGTCAATAGCCCCGCGGAATTAACGGCTGCTCTTCAATCCGGCAAAATCGCCGCCATGAAAGGCGTGGAAGGCGGACACATGATCGAAGACAGGCTCGATTACCTCGACTCCCTGTATCGGCGGGGAGCGCGCTACCTCACGCTTACGTGGAACAACAGTGTGCCTTGGGCAAGCTCGGCTGCCGACGAATCAAAAGGTGCATTGTCAGCTCCGGGACTGAACGAATTTGGACAGAAGGTCATCCGGCGCATGAATGAACTTGGGATGATGATTGACGTTAGTCATGTTGGGGAAGCGACCTTCAATGATGCTATCCGGCTTAGTACCATGCCTATTATCGCTTCGCATAGCTCTTCCTATGCGCTTTGCCCGCATCCAAGAAATCTGAAAGATGATCAGCTCAAAGCCATTGCGAAGAACGGAGGGGTAATTTTCATTAACTTCTATTCTGGATTTATAGATTCCAATTATATGAGGCGCAAAGCCGCGCTGATCACTAAATACAAGCCCGAAACAGATTCCCTGAAAGCTGCCGGAATGACCAACTATGGGATAGATGAATGGCTGGCAAAAAAATATTCAGCAGAATTCGAAGCAATCCGCCCCACGCTGGATCAGCTCATTGACCATATTGATCATATTGTAAAGGTTGCAGGTATTGACCATGTGGGCCTGGGATCTGATTTTGATGGAATAGAATCGGCGCCAAAAGGAATTGATGGTGTGGATGACTATCAGAAAATTCCACAGGCGCTGTTACAAAGAGGATACAGTAAGGAAGCGGTAGAAAAAATTGCCAGTAAAAATTTCATCCGCGTTTTCGAGGCGAACCAACCTAACTGAGTGAAGGGAGTCATTTTCTTTATCGAATTACGCATTAAACAACAACTATGAAAAGATTGATTTTTCGGTTACTGATCACCGCTATGATGATGCATACAGTCTCCGCTTCAACAGCACAGGAAATCGGACTGCAATTGTACAGCTTGCGTAACCAATTTGCCAAAGATGTGCCCGGCACCTTAAAACAGGTGCAAAAGTTCGGTATCCGGCAGGTTGAACTGGCCGGTACTTATGGACTCAATAACAAAGCGTTTAAAGAAATGCTCGATGGGCATCAGTTGGAAGTGATCAGTGTGGGCGCCGACTTTGATTTGCTGGCCCGGAATCCGCAGGAAGCGGTAGATTTCGCCAAAGCATTTGGCGCGAAGTATGTCACCTGCTTCTGGATTCCGCATGAAGGTGATGATTTCACGCTGGCAGATATAGAAAAAGCCATTAAGGTGTTCAACACAGCCGGCAAATTGCTGAAAGAAAACGGCATTGAACTCTGCTATCATCCACATGGCTATGAGTTTCGGCCCTATCAGGACGGCACCTTATTCGATCACCTCGTAAAGAGTTTAAATCCGCAGTATGCCAACTTTGAAATGGATGTATTCTGGATCAAACATCCCGGTCAGGATCCTGTGGCCCTGTTGAAAAAATATCCGAACCGCTTTCCCCTGATGCACCTCAAAGACCGCAAACCCGGAACAGCGGGCAACCAATTTGGAAGAGCAGATGTTGAATCGAATGTTGTATTGGGATCCGGCGATGTTGGAATAGCCGAAATCATGAAAATAGCGCCGCAGTATGGCGTGAAATATTATTTTATTGAAGATGAATCTTCCCGCTCTGAACAACAAATTCCGGAGAGCCTGAAATTTCTGCGTGGAATATTAAAGAAAAAATAATCAATAGTTTTATCAATCTGCGCTAATCTGCTCAAAATCTCCGCAATCTGCGGGAAATGTATTTTTCGGGAAATGTACAAGGTACAACATACTAACTACTAATACTCCACCAACCGATTCACCACCTCTCCCAGCCTCGCTTTGGCCATGAAGTTTTTTTCAAGTTCAATATTAAATGGAACCGGAGTATCCAGTGAACCGCAGCGCATAACCGGAGCATCAAGGTATTCAAAACAATGCTCCGCGATCCAGGCGGAGATTTCACCCGCTATTCCACCGGTCAGGGTATCTTCATGAAGCAGCAGCACTTTTCCGGTTTTCTTTACGGTACGCCGGATGGCCTCATAATCCAGTGGCAATAAGGTTCGGAGATCTACGATTTCTATCGATACGTCAGCATAGTCGCGGCTGTATTCCAATGCCCAGTGTACGCCCATTCCATAGGTGATAATGGAAATTTCTTCGCCCTGTTGAACCACTCTTGCCCGGCCAATTTCGATGCGCGCATATTCCTCCGGAACAGGACCGGAAATACTGCGGTATAAAGCCTTGTGC
>JAEYRC010000259.1 GCA_023409675.1 Bacteroidota bacterium | reverse complement strand
GCTTTAGCAAGTCCAACCACTTCACCGGTTTCAGCATAAGTGCCGGGAACGTTAATTAGTCCGGTTGACAATCCTACCGCACCCTGCTGCATAGCCATTTCCACCAGCGCTTCCATTTTCGTTTGTTCCTCAGCGGTAGGCTGGCGGTTCTCGTGTTTCATAACGGCATTGCGCACGGTATTATGACCCACCAGGGTTGCTACATTTATCGCGGGCCGCAAACTGTCGATCGCCGATAAGAAGCCACTGATATCTGCTGCTGAACCACCACAATTACCCGTAACCACCGTTGTTACCCCATCATATATATAATTCGCCGCAGCGGGATTGTTTATAATGCCGGATTCAATATGACCATGCACATCTATAAAGCCGGGCGCAACCACCAGTCCGCCGGCATCAATAATTTTTGTTGCCTGAATATTTGCTGATTTTCCGATATAGATAATCTTATCATTCGCAACAGCGATATCTCCAAAATACCAGTTGTTGCCGGTTCCATCGATGATTTTACCGTTTTTGATAAGGATATCGGCGTTTAACTGAGCATATAAATTACCCGTGTTGAGGAATAACAGGGCAATCAGCAACCTGCAGGTGATCATGTATTTCATTTCCTTAAAGTACTTGAAAATGCAGATATAAAAAAATTAGCAAACTGATTCATAAAAATCCTTACCAGAATAAAAAAGGCTGCACCCTGCAGGGGTACAGCCCAAAACGCGGCATCGCCATTAAACCTGTTAATCACCTGCGGTAATGCGCATGGCATTCAGGTAAAAGAATTTATTTCCATTGTTGTTGTTTGGTCCGGCTGTAATGGTGATAAAAATTTCACCGTTGTTGTTAGGACGAACATTTTCAACGCAAACTGTTTTGTCGCGGTTCGACGAAGTATTTTGCGCGGCGCTTTCTTCATTAGCGCCTTTTACAATAAACAGGGTTTCACGGTTATCGCCCACTCCTGCCCTTGAACCAAAAAAGCAGAAATCATATTGACGGTCTTTATTCAGCCCGCTTATTTTCAGGGAACTTTGTTTGATCTCTTTACCCAGCCAGGCTGCTCCTGCATTTCCATAATAGGAATTCCCCGAAACGCCCGGAGGCATTTCAAAATCAGTGGTGGTATTACGTTCTCCGGAGTTGTTACGACCGTTAAATTCTGCTGTAACCAGCAGTGATAAGCGGGTATTATATCCTTTGGCATCTTTCAGATCGGCTATGGAAGAATTGGTTCCCACGCCCGATTCGCCGACGAAACCGTTCCAGCCACTAACCGCTTCATCCATTCCAAAAGCGATGTATACCGGATCTTTCAATATGCCAAAGCCGCCTTTATAATCGATCATATCGGTGATGGCAAAAGGAGAAGCTACTGCAAAACGGGCAGCCTGTTTGGCTATCTCCGCTTCGAAAGAGGAGAGATTTTGAGGTTTATACAAATTAGGCAGAACATCCTGTCCGAAGAGTGCTTCAAACCAGGTGGCGGCTGCTGTATACTTTCCGAGGTTTTCATCAAGATGGTAGCCATCGCGGGTAAATTGTTCGCCTAAAACACTGGTGCGTCCATTTTGTATTGCGGTTCCTGAAGGTACTACCAGGTCGAATCCAAACTGATCCTGAACTTTTGAGGTAGCTCCGACAATGGCATTATACATTGTCATCTGATCGTTGCCGTAATTGGCAAACCCATCATGGGTTGAATTCGGGGCATAGGCCCATGTTTGATGAAAAATGAATTTCGCATTCGGATTGGTAGCCTTCGATTTTATATAATTCAGCAATGAAGGAATGAAGGCTTCATAGGTTTCGAATTGTCCGGAAAACGGACTTGCCTGTTGAATGCTGATGAAGTCCCATGGTTCTGCTAAAAGAGCAGTTTCGATCGAGGTATTCGGTTGTGTGGTCCGGTTACCTTTCTCATCAATTCGACGGAAGTCATACGAGGCCTGATTACCCTGAGCATTCGCCAGGTGTTGTTCGAGGCTTGCACCTCCAATATACAAGTTGCCAATGATGGCATCCTGTCCTGCAGCCTGTGCCAGGCCGCTCAGGTGCGCTTCAAGGGCATCTTCAGAAAAACTGTTCCCTATGGCCAGTATACGATAAACCGGAAGCTGATCGGTAACCGTAATTGTGGCAACTGCAAATACACTGTTATCGGATGAGGCAAAAGTTATGTTGGTTTGTCCGGGGGCCTTACCGGTAATTGTTGCCGACAGGTCGTCGTTCATAACCACCTCTGCCACTGCAGGATCGGAAGAAGTCCACTGGTAATCACGTTTTGGATCAACCCCATCATCAAATAATGGCTGAACGGTTCGCTGACTTCCCACGGCGAGTTTGGCCTGTGTAATGTTCAGCGAAACGAAATGTTCGAGATCAGGCGCAGCCGATTCTTTTTTACAGGAAGAACCCAGGAAGGCAACTAAAATGATCAGGGAGAAAATACTTATTTTAATTTGTCTCATCACCATTAATGATTAACGGGTGTAATAATTTTTGTTTTTCTTACAGGGCAATGCGAACTGCCGGAACATAGTTATACTTTGCTTCGGGGGCATCGATGAGTGCTCCAACACGGAAATAATACTGCTCGCCCGATTTGAGCGCCTGCTGATGCTGTTCAAGGTCTATTTCGAGGGTATATTCTGTACCCGGATACACCATAGAATTTACGGCAGTTACCGATGATACGGTATGCAATGGATTTCCAACATTGGGCTCGCGGTGGGCAAAGAGCGCTACATTTCGTACATTATTACCAACTGTAGGATTGATGGTAAAGCGGGCAATGACCTTATTACCCTCCCGGGCAATATTTACCGAATTGAACCGGATATAGGGTTGAACCCGGAAGTCGACTTTAGTATCACCTGAAACTTCAATTCCCTGAACTGGAACAGGTACAAAATTTCCGCGTACGGGTTGTATGGTATACTTTCCCGAAAACATCTGATTATTGCGATAGGTTCCGTCATTTTTAACCACCAGGTATTGCATTACCGGGTTTGAATAGCCCAGTTCGGTGTATTCGATCTGCATTCCCTGTAAAATATCCTGCTCAATGAGTTCACCGGTTTCAATGTCGTAAATGCCGCCATGGATTTTTGAATCCGGACCTGCATAGTTATCCAGATCGTGAAGATCACAGGACCAGCAAAACAGCGCTGTAAACAAAACAGCGGATAACTGCATAATATTTTTCATGCTGTGCATAGTTCTAGTATTGTGGATTTTGAACAACGCCATTATTGGCAATTCCTGGTATGGG
Source organism: Bacteroidota bacterium (assembly GCA_023409675.1). GTDB lineage: Bacteria > Bacteroidota > Bacteroidia > Chitinophagales > Chitinophagaceae > Flavitalea. The sequence goes on along the minus strand of JAEYRC010000259.1, from coordinate 28,080 downwards.
TTTATAATAATCTCGTGAGATAAAAGTATTGTTGAGGGCGCCCGGTACTCTTTTGCGCACAAAAATATATTTTGGCTCCGCAGCTCTCAGGTCGATCATGGGAATAAGTGCGGTCTTAATTTTATTGGCGAAAATTTCATGAAATTCTCTCCAACGTACAAGGTCCCAGTAATTCTTATTCTCAAATGCCAGTTCAACCGTTCTTTCCCGCCGCACATTTTCCCGGCTTAGGGGAATCTGAGTCATATGTGCTGCCCGGCGCCGGAGGGCATTCAATGCCTGTTCGGCACGCTGCTGTGCATTATTCTGACTATATCCGCTTTCAACAACAGCTTCTGCATAATTCAACAGTACTTCGGCATAGCGCAGGTCCATAAAATCGGTTGTAGATTGCCGCCAGTTGGTGACACGCAGACTTTCATTCATAAACTTTTTAAGCAGAAAACCGGAGCGTGTCATATCAGCAGACACATCAAAGCCCGAATAATTATTTCGGTCGGCCGCACCATAGGTATGATAGGTAATGCCATTGTGCACATAACTTCCCCTGCTGTCGATCAGGCTGCCATCGGGTTTCACAATTCCACCCTGAATCGTTATCCGGGTATTTTTCCAGGTTGAGTGCGGAAATATAACGGTGGCGAAGAACCGCGCATCTTTTTGATTAAAGATCTGATCCGGAGAATCAAATTTTCGGTAAGCTGTGTTGGGATCAAAGCCGTCATTATCGGAAACCTGGCCATTTTCGGTAGTAATGATTGGTGCCGATGAACCCGGATTATCATAATTTTCATACATATCCACCAATTCCAGAACCGGGTTGGTTCGCCCGCGGTATGGAAATCCTTCTGCATTCTGATTTGGATTGTTCCATCCATCATAATCATGGGCAAGATCACCACCCTGATGGCCATATCCTTTCAGAAAGATCACCTCCGACCCTGCCAATGAGGGGTCAACAAACAGGGCTTGATAATTTTGTGCAGCCTCCTGCGGATTGGCAGGTGTAGGCCGGAACAAACTAAAGGTGCCGGAACTCATGATTTCTTCGGCTGCTGTAATCACCTGCGTATAGTAATTACCGGCTTCGGCTGCAGGAATGCCAACCAGGTTCTGACTCACTGCTTCACCCGACAGAGGAGCTCTTTCCCAAAACTTTGCGATTGATGCCGCATGCAATGCAGCACGCGATTTCAGTGCCAGTGCAGCCCAGCGCGTAGCCCGGCGTTTGGTCTCATCGGATGATGAGCGGCTGGCAGGAAGCATTTCCGCAGCCTTATCCAGTTCGGCAAGAATAAAATCCCAGGTTTGCTTTTCCGTTGATCTGGGAACCCGAAGTTGAGAAAAATCGGTTGTATATTCCTGTGACTCATCAATTATCGGTACACCTCCATAGCGTTTAGCCAGTCCGAAATAGGTATACGCTCTCAGAAAATGGACTTCACCGGTAAGTTCCTTTTTTTCATTATCAGGAATTTTTAACGCGGGAATGGCGTCCATCAGTATATTCAGGCTTCTGTTCAGCCGGTAACCCTTATCCCACCATTCATTGTTAAATTCATTCCAGTTGGGCCATTCCGAATGGATAGCCTCAATGCTGTATTGTGACAAAGACATTGATCCCGTATTCCCGCGGGCGTTAAAGCCGGCACGGGGGAAGTAAACAAAATCTTCTATGGGTGCCTGGTAATATAAATTTGCCAGGAACGACCGGATACCATTTGGATCAGAGAGTACAGCTTCTCCGGGAATTTTATTACGCGGTTCCACATCAAGATTGCGGGAACAGGAAACCAGCGACAGGCTGCAAAGTACGGCCAATATATACGTGATATTTTTCATTGAATACATTTTAAAATGAAACATTTACACCAAAGTTGAAGCTCCGTGTCAGTGGATAATTGTACCCTGCCTGGTAATCGCCTTCATATTTTTCGGGATCAAATTGTTTGATGAACGAATCAGCAAAGGTGAACAGGTTATGCGCATTGGCATATATTCTAACCCTGTCGAGCTTTACTCTACTGGTGATAGCAGAGGGTAAAGTATAACCAAGCTGAACACTTTTCAGGCGCAGATAGGATGCATTCATGCGCCAGATACTGCTTTCACGGTATGATGACTGCATGTTTTCAGAAAATCGTGCTGCAGGCCATCTTCCCGGTACCCACTGGCTGTTGGGATCATAGGGATCTTCAAGGCGCCAGCGATCGTGAAAATAGGCAGGTACATTTCCGTTGTTGAAAAACATCAGGCTAAAGACTTCATTGAAGCGCATGGTATACAGCGATGCGCCCTGCAATACGGTATAGAGGTCAAAATTCTTCCAGTTCGCCGTAAGTGTAAATCCATAGAAAAGTTTTGGTGTCCGGTTCCTGAATTCCGGAACCATATCCGCATTGTTAATGATCCCATCACCATTCACATCATCATAGATATAATCTCCGGGAAGTAATTGTGAGTTTCCTCTAACATCGCCATGAATGGGGGCCTGGATGATTTCTTCAGTGTTTTGGAACTGGCCCATATGGCGGTAACCCCATACGAAGTCATTCCAGCGGTTATCGTACCGGAGCGTCCATTTTTCATAACTGCTTCTCGCCTCCGGACGGTCGGTGTAGCGGTACATGGTTCTTGCCAGGTTCAGGTTTCCACTGATAGAGTACTTAAATGCATTCCGGTTATTCTCATGAGTCAGGATCATGTCAAAGCCACGGGTAAATTCACTGGTGATGTTTTCAATGGGCATATCACCACCAAATGTGTTGGGAATGCCGCCTTCACGCTGTTTCAGCATACCGCTTTTATACCGTTGGTAATAATCAAATTCAAAACTCAGCAGGCGGTTAAATAAAGAACCTTCGATTCCCACATCTGCAATCTCTGATACAACCCAAGTAAAATTGGGGTTGATCACTCCCGGTGCAACCATACCGCCCAGGTAAGATCCGTTCTGGAACTCGGCGCCCTGGCCGGGCGAAGAAGTATAGCCCAATACATACTGGAACGGGGCGCCTACCGCTTCACCGATTTTTCCAAAAGATCCGCGAAGTTTCAGATCATCGATAAACCGGAAATTATTACTGATAAACTTTTCTTCGGAAAGCCGCCATCCTGCAGATACTGCAGGAAAGAATCCCCAGCGTTTTTCGGGTGTATAAGCATAGGAACCATCATACCGGAACGAAAATCCGGCCATATATTTCCGCTTAAAATCATAGTCGAACCGACCGATATAGGAGCTGTGTGCCTCATCGCGTTCATTTCCCGCATTTGTTTGTAGGCCTGATGCAAAGTCAACAATGTCAGTTGTGAAAAAACTATATTCCCGTTTCAGGTAAGAATACTTCTTATTATAGTTTCTGAATTCTGATACCAGGGTGGCGCTCACATTATGATTGGTGCCAAACCGGTTCTGGTAATCGATCTGCCCCTGAAAAACCCGTCTGCCCGCGTCGTCGATTGAGTTAGCGATTCGTGGTGGATTAATAATCTGAGGGGTAAGGTCGGGAGAATAGACCGTATAATTTTTCCATACAAACTTGTTGAAGTTATTATCACTGTCATACGCAAACGTTGCTTTTGCTTTCAGGCCTTTGATAAATGGCGCGGTATAGGTTAGGGAAGCGGATGACTGAAAGTTTTTATATTCATTATTTGTGAATCCGGCAAATTCATCCTGTGCCATTAGCACGGGGTTTTGCTGATTATAGATATTCGCTGGATACTGTGGATCTCCATTGATGTATGGTTGTTCATGCGGGTAACTGATAATTGATCCTTTATAAGTCCAGATAAACCCATCTCCACCAGGATAAGCCCGTTTACTGTAACGGCCCGATAACATAATATCCGCGCTCAGATTATCGGTTAATTTCAGGGTAAGATTACTTCTGAAGTTATAACGGTTATAATTCATGTCTCCGCTTTTGAATAACCCGTCTTCGCCATAATACCCCATACTAACAAAGTAACTGGCCCGATCATTACCCCCTCTGATGGAAAAATCATGACTTTGTTGAAATGCCGAATTTTTAAAGGTTTCGTTATACCAGTTTGTACTTCTGTATCCCTCACCGCCTTCACGCCATTTCTGTAATTCTTCCTGTGAAATGGAATGAACTCCATCGCGGAGGTATATGGCCTGATCATACAATTCAAGGTATTGAGCAGCCGTTGACATTTGTGGAACATTGGTTGGAGTTTGCCAGCCCGTTACACCCGTATAGTTGAAAACCGGCTTTCCACTTGCCCCTTTTTTGGTGGTGACAAGAATAACGCCATTGGCCGCGTTTAATCCATAAATGGCGGCTGATGCATCTTTCAGCAGGGTAATGCTTTCAATATCATTAGGATTCAATTGCTGAAATTCCACTCCCCCGTCACGTACGATTCCATCAATTACATATAAGGGTTCACCAAATCCACGGATATTTATGGTAGAACTGAAACTTCCGGGTTCGCCGTTTTGCTGACGCACCTGCAATCCGGGAAGTTTTCCTGCAAGACTCTGGCCCAGTCCTGCACTTGTTGTTGTGGGAATATCTTTAGCCCGAATTGTGGAAATAGCGGCAGTAACATTGCTTCTCGATTGTGTGCCGTAGCCCACTACCACTACTTCATCAAGAGAAGCTGAAGCCAGTTTCATGACAACAGTAATATATGGATCTGACCCTACAGTGACTTCCCTGTCGATATAACCCGTATAAGAAAATACCAATACAGCTCCAGGGTCGGCATTTATACTAAAAAAACCTTTATCATCTGTAACTGTTCCCACACTACTTCCTTTCACCATTACTGAAGCGCCGGAAACAGGCTGGCCGTTTTCATCGCGCACCACACCGGTGATCTGTATGCGCTGCTGAACCGATTTTATGCTGGTGAAATTGTTTAAAGAACCGGATGGAGATGGACTGCTTACCGGCTTTTTAGTTTTGGAATATAATATAATGTGCCGGTCATTGATGGTATATCCCACATTGGTCGACTCAAAAAGCTGATCCAGCACTACGGTCAGTTTTTTATTTTTTTGCTGAACCGTAACCTTTCGGTTGACATCTATTTCCGTATGGTTATACGTAAAATAGAATTCACTTTGTTTTTCGATCGCATCAAACACTGTTCGCACGGATACTTCCCGAAGATCGATACTGATCTTTTTCTGCTGTGCATAATTGTATACAGCGAAAGACTGCAGTGTACTGAGCAAAATCAGGGCATAACAAACCCTGGCGAAAATTCCGCGCCTGGCTGTAGTGGCTTTCCAGTGCCTAATGTCAATGTTGATCATCATTTTTCCATTAATTAACTATGAGAAATCGTATCGCCTTTTGCAATAAATTGTATCAGGGTTTTTTTCCGAAAGTGTGAATGTGATATTGGTCGTTTTCAAAATAATAATCGATTTTCCGGGTTTCTTTCAACAACGAAAGAACATCCTGAAGTGAAGCCGACTTACGGGCTCTACAGGTAAAAACTTCATCTTCCAGATCCGGTACGGTGATGAAGATATCCTGATCATACTTACGTTGCAGCGCCTTAACTATGGATGCCAGTTTCTCTTCTCTGAAATATAACTCACCGGTAGTCCAGCTTTCTGCTGCATCTGTAAAGGCATTTTTATTGTGCTGTAGTCCAGACTCCTCCGAGTAAATTATTTCCTCATTGGGGTTCATGGTTATTTTATGGCTATTTCCTGGCGTAGACACTTCTACCCTGCCTTCTATAAGGCTAACCATTGTTTTTTCATGCTCATACGCCCTGAAATTGAATTTGGTACCGGTTACCCGTACCTGAAGCTGCGGATTTTCGATTATAAAAGGGTCTTCTTCATTACTGTGTACTTCAAAATAACCTTCACCTGAAAGACTTACAGTGCGTTCATGATCGGCAAACCGGGTGGGATAAATGAACCGGCTTTCGGCATTCAGCCATACTTTTGTTCCATCACTTAATACCACAGAGGCGCGCTGGCCACGGGGAACATCTATTGTGTTGAGGGTAAGTGTGTTGGGACTGCTTAAAAGGTAAATCTGGTAGCCGGTAAAAAGAACCAATACTGCTGCTGCAGCATATTTCAGCCAATTTAGATAGATTGATTTTTTAGCCGGAATAGATTCTTCTTGTGATATGGATTCACTAACAATAACAGGTGCAGGAGCTTCACGGTCAATACGGGCAAAAAGTTCATTGAAAGCCTCATCAATGTATTTTTCATCACTGTATTTCAACTGATCTTTTAAGGACCAGATTTCTTCAATCCGGAAAAGCCAGTTGGCGTTAGCTTTATCCAGTTGTATCCACTCATGAATAATGCGGAGATCCTGGTCGGAACACTCTTTATTTAAATAACGTAATAGCAGTTGTTCATCCATATAGTGCCAATCGTGTCTTATCATGACAACCAGGAGGATGGCAACTACGTAGAGAAAAAAGTTTTTTTTGAAAAAAAATGAAAATTGCGGATTTGAGGGATATTCTTCAGTCTTTGCGGGAAAATTTTGAATTTTCTTTTATTCTTGAAAAAATGGATGATACGACATCTCCATCTTAAACCTCAGGGTTCGAAACCGGAGATCAATTATTGAAAACCTCATAAAATACAGCTGGCATGGGAGTGAGATCTGTTCTCAGGTGGCAGATTGCCTGACGAATATGTGTTTCTACAGTACGAACAGAAATGTTCATGATTTCTGCTATCTTTTTGTGGGGGAGATCATAAAAGTAGCATAACCTGAATGCTTCAGCGCATCGGGGCGACAATTTGCTGATTGAATTTTCGAGATGTTGGCGGATATCCCGCGCTGAAAGTTTGCGGAAAACTTCGGCCGTATGGCCTTCAGAAAAAAGTTGATTTGCACGGGATTGAGCCATCAATATCCGGGTTTCATGCTCGCTTACCAGTTGATCATGTTTAAGTTGATTCAGACATTTATTGCGAATTGATCGGAAAAGATAAGCATCGCAGTTTTTAATATCAAGCGTAGCCCGCTTCTCCCAAATTGCCGCAAAAAGGTCCTGGACCAGATCTTTTGCCTGTGGCTCAGCAACAAAGCGGCAGGCAAATGCCAGCAATCGCGGATAATAATACCGAAAGAAATTTTTGAACGCATCCCTGTCTCCGCTCCTGATCTTATCTTCCTCAAAAAACATATGCATGATTGGATAATATTACCTCAAATTTCAACGTGTTGCGAACAAACATACTGAATTAAATACTGATCTATCCCAGGTGCACATCTAAAACATATGATTGATCGTTGAAAGTGTGAATGCATAAGGGTTTTCTATTAATTCTTTTCTGATATTGCCGCGAGAAGCATAAAATTTTTCACTGATTATAACTATTAAGTTTCATTTTTTAAATAATGCTTTCTTTCCTTATAGGATGAGCATAAATAAAAAACCCTGACAACCGGTTAGGGCTGCAGGGTGATAGTGGCTAAAACACACTACTATTTTAGCGGCACGACTTAATTAGTGGTTAGCTAAAGAAGCAATATTTTATTCGCCACGTAATTATTATGAGAAATCGTATGGATTAATTTTTATACATGATGGTCATACCCTCTTTTCCGCCTTCGAAGATCATTGCATCTGCTGCCCGGTTCTGCAGCTTTTTAACCATTTCCTGAACATCTTCCTCTATGGAATTATTAACAACACCGGCGGTGACAAGCGATTTCCATTTTATTCCACCGCTTTTATTGTTGAGCACACTGTAGTCCACAAGCGGTTCACTCATTACAAATACCGGATAACCCATAATTTTTGAAACTCTTCCAAGTCCTGAATACTGTGTATTATCATCGGTAAATATGACTCCGACCATGCGTTTACCGGCGCTGTAGATAACAGCATCTACCTTCGCATTCTGCTTCATGATATTACGCACAAACTGCTCTACTCTACCGGCAATACTTTTATTAACGAGTCCTGCAGTTAACAGCGATTCAGCCTTAATTCCGGTCCCCGCATCAACAACTACTTCATAAGGCCGGAGCGGCTCACAAAGTATATATGCTTCCACGCCATTAACACGCTTTACACGGGCTACATTTTTATCCAGAGTAGCAGAAGAAACATTGTTTCCACCCTGTTGTTGACCCGAAAGCTTTGAATCAGGAACCATTTGAGCAAATGAGCAGTGTGCCACTGCTGTTACGAACAGAATCAGACATAATTTTTTCATGACGCGGTTGGTTTAGTGATTAAGTAGTGTGTTTGCTGTTGACATTATTTATCAAATTTTACCGTAGCGCTGATACGGGCCTGTAATGTTTTGGTGGTTGCAGTATTGGCTTTGCCACTTAGTTTGAAGGTTACAGCTGATCCGCCAAAATAAGGCCTGATATCCGGACTGCCTGTTATGGTAAATGTGGCTGAGGATGAACTGCCAGCAGGAATGTTTAAAGGACCTACTACAGCTGGCGTGCCGTTAGAAGCAACGGATAATTTTACATAATCAAAATTACCAAGGTTATTACTGCCGTCGCTGTTGCTGAGCTGAATACCAATCTGGTTGATATACATAGCCCCCACGATATCAGCACCAAGTGCATTACCGGTGTGTTTCCGGATTACGCTGTCGAGGTTATACTGAACAACGGATTGTCCCATGCTGACTTCATTAGCCGTACTGGTAATTACCGGAATGGTAATATCGAAACTGATGGGTGACTCAAAAGGCTGGAAAAGCGCATCCTGAATTTTTTCGCAGGAAGAGAATACCATAACATTACAGGCTAAAACAAACAGGATAAAATACTTTTTCATAATACGAATTGATTGAGGGTAATTTTAGTGTTGCCGGCTTTTGAAAACGATTTATTAACCGGCTTATCAAGGCACAAATAAACCTGATTTGCCAACCCCTGGCAATACCTATTGCTGGGTATTTTCAGGTTTTCAGTTATGAAATTCCGACGAAGAAGAATAAATTGATGACCATCAATCTTTAATTAAAAGAATGACGATAAAGCTCTGCTATAGTGTTAGCCGGGAATTATAACCTATACTATGGGAATGAAAAAAGCTTAACTGATGAGGCCTTGCTGACGTGCATAATTCACCAACCCCACAACCCCTTTAACGCCAGTCTTCCGGAGAATGTTTTTCCGGTGAGTTTCAACAGTTCGTTCAGAAATAAACAATTGCCGGCTGATCTGACCGGTTGTTAACCCCTGAGCAATCAGCCGAATAATATCCAGTTCGCGTGCTGAAAGCGGACTTTGTTTTTCAGCCTGGCTGCGCATCGACTGCATTCGGGTAAAAGCCTGGGCCAGGTTGAGCTGTATGTACCGGTTGCCGTTCATCACGGAATCAATAGCGTTCAGCAGTTCATCCTGTTTAACGTTTTTGAGCAGATAACCCATAGCTCCTGCATCGAAGAGAGAGGAAATATGTTCAGGATTATCATGCATCGTTAATACAATGACTTTTACATCGGGGAAATCGCGTGTAATACTCCGCGTTAGTTCCAGTCCAGAAGTTGTTCCCATACTGATATCCGTTAGCACAAGTTGTGGCCGGCATTGTTCCAGGAGCTCCAGTGCCCGTTCTGCTGAGGCCGCTTTACCAATTACGGAAAGATGCTTTGCTTCAGCTAATATGGCAGCGATACCGTCGAGCAGTATATCGTGATCATCCACCAACAGAATTGCAACCGGAGTCATGATAAAATGATTTTTTCATTACCCATGGTATGCTTCGGTAATGGAATAGTTATGATTGTGGTGGTGCCTTTACCCGGAATGCTGTCAACGATGAATGAACCGTCGAAAATGGCTACCCTGCTGTTGAGGTTATTCATTCCCAGGCTTGTTTTCTGGCCGGGTATGAAGCCTACCCCGTCATCTTCTACGATCAGTTCCACCTCCGATTCACTAATATTGAGGTGTACGGTTACTTCCTCCGCGGCTGCATGTTTTAATATATTCGAAATTAATTCCTGAAAACAACGGTATAAGGTCAGGGCTATCAGATCGTTTTGCAGGGGTTGTGTTTCAAATACATATAGCCTGAATTGTAAATTAGCGCTGATCATGTTCAGTCTGCTTATTTCCTGTTCCAGGGTTCTCTTCAGCCCATATTGAAGCAGGAGTTCAGGTGTAACCTGGTGCGAGATAGCACGAACTTCAGTAGCCGCCCGGTTGATCAGCTCATCCATTTCTATAGAACCCTGCTGCCCATTCAAAAGCTTACGGATATGCATAGACGCTGCAGCCAGTACCTGTCCAACGCCATCATGCAGGTCTGCTGCAATCCTGCGGCGTTCTTTTTCTTCCGCTTCCATAACTGCCAGGGTTCGGGCTTTCTGCTCTGCGAGTTTTTCAGCCGCCATTCTCGACCGGTATTTATTTTTCTGCACATGTGAAATATAAATACCTGCGCCTGCTACCAGCAATATAGCTGCCGCCAGGGCCAGCAGCCATCGCTGCTGATTAACATTGCGTAATCTGGCCTCCAGGTTTTCCTTCTTCAGTTCCAGGTTTTCTGCAGTTTTCTTTTGCGTTTCAAACTGAATCTGCATGCGCGCCATTGCCTGATTGTACTGGTCTTTATCAAGACTATCTTTAAGTACCAATGATTTTTTGAGGTATTCGGAAGATTTTTTAAAATCGCTGAGCTGTTCATAGATGCCCGCCAGACTGGTATATGCAGCTCCAAGCTTCAGGGCATTGGATTGATTCTGGCTGATGGCTTCCGCCTTTTTAGCCCAGGGCAATGCCAATGCATGCTGCTGATTCTTACTGTACATATCGGCAAGTTCAAGGTAATCCGACGCGAGCATAGAAGGGTCTGCGACTTTTTCGCGGATAATAGCGGCTTCTTTCAGGTAATTGATGGCTGGTTGAAGACGTTGCTGATGATACAGGCTTCGGGCAAGAATATTAAGGCCATTGGCCAGGTCCATGTTGTTTTTGCGTTCCCGCGCCACTGATATGGCCTCACGGGCAGAAGTTTCCGCTTTCGCGTAATTCCCTAAACTGTTATAGCAGGCAGCGATGTTACAAAGCAGCAGTGAGCGGGATGAAAATGATTTATCATTATTGAGCTTCAGCACGTCACTGAAAAACGTTATGGCTTCTGCTGGTTTACCATCTTCCATATAGGCCCATCCTATACTGATCATTGTGCCAATGCGGCTTTGCAGATCATTACGCTGCTCTGCAATTTTCAACGCCTTATTAAATTCTGTAAGCGCCGGACCGAACTGGGTTTTCTTAACAAAACACTGTCCCTTCAGAATATAAAAATTGATGTGGGCGCTATCTGTTTCAATCCCTTCAATATGGATCAGGGCGCTGTCAATTTTGGCGATGGCACTGTCGGCAGGATCATGACGGTAGCTGAGCCAGGCCCTAAAGAAAGCAGATTGGATGATACCATGCCGGTGATTCGCAACTTCGGCTTGCCGGGCAAGATCCCGGATCAGTGTACGGGCAGAGTCTTCATTACGACGCATCAGGTCAGGGATCCGCTTTATAAGGGAATCAATAGTACGATTGCCTACAGATTGCCATGCTGCGGCATTCGGGAGAAAACACAGCATACAGCAAATCGTCAGCAGCCAAAACCTGTGCTTCATGGGGGTTGAATACATTTTCCTGCGGTCGGTATTAGGTGCCGCTAAAATATTCAAATTTCAATTTTAAGCTGAATTTCCAAACAGGAAAATACCACAGCAATGCAGAGTATTTTAATTTGATAAGTGGTTTCCATTAGGGGGGGGGGATTTGCGATAACGCCCGCGCCACGTTAAAATGCGGTAAATCATCGGGATTTACACCTTGGGGCACTTCCCCACCCACAATAAATTTATGCACGACAACAATCTCCGGCAAAATATCAACACCTTAATTTATATGACCAATCAGCCGAACAAACGCCATCGAAAATCCATACGCCTGAAGGGATATGATTATTCGCAACCGGGATACTATTTCATAACGATATGCGTGCAAAACCGGTTGTGTTTGTTTGGCCATATCAAAAATGGTGAAATGATATTAAATGATGCAGGCAGGATGATAGAAAAATGGTATGCGGAATTGGAAAACAAATTTCCGGCATCAAATGCCATAATATGGTGGTAATGCCCAACCATTTTCATTGTGTTGTCCAAATCGTAGGGGCGGACCCACGTGTCCGCCCCTTAATGCGCGAAAGCGCATTAAGTAACGAAAGTGCATTAAGAAACGAAACCCCATCAAAAACCCAAACCCCATCAACCCCCAATTATCAACCACCAGACACACCAAAAAATGCACACGAGTGCTCCCAACTCAGCCGGGCTGTGCAATGGTTCAAAACCATGACAACCAATGAATACATCCGTGGGGTCAAAGAATTGGGGTGGAAACCTTTCCAGGGAAAATTATGGCAGCGAAATTACTGGGAACACATCATCCGTAACCAACAAGCGTATCATCGGATAATTCAATACATCAACAACAACCCAAAAAACTGGAATAAGGATAAATTACATCATAAGAAATAAGTCTGAAGCTGGCGATATTCGAATTTGATTACAAAAGCGGATGAACCTCCACAAATAAAAAAGGACAAGTCATTAATAAATGACCTGTCCTCATTGTCGGGACGACTGGATTCGAACCAGCGACCCCTTGCACCCCATGCAAGTGCGCTACCGGGCTGCGCTACGTCCCGAAACCGGTTAAAAGGGGTTGCAAATGTACAACATATTTCAATTGATAAAAACTGTTATCTTCGCGTAACTTTTTCTACATGAAGATTCTAATTCAACAAGCCCGGATCATCGATGCTAATTCCCCTTATCATAACAGCACACAGGATATCCTGGTAGAAAATGGACGAATCACTGAAATAAGCGCTCAACTCAACAATTCTGCCGATAAAACTATCGCCTCAGATCAGTTATGCGTATCACCAGGTTGGGTAGATGTTTTTTCGAATTTCGGCGATCCCGGATATGAATTCAAAGAAACCCTGGAAACCGGTGCCGCCGCTGCTGCTGCCGGAGGATACACCGATGTATTTGTCATTCCCAATACAAAACCCGTTGTAGACTCCAAAGCACAGGTGGAATATATAAGGGGGAAATCCGCATCTGGACCAGTATCGGTTTACCCCATCGGAGCAATTACCAAAAATGCTGAAGGAAAAGATCTTTCCGAAATGTATGATATGCACGCCAGTGGTGCTATTGCTTTCAGCGATGGTCTTCATCCCCTTCAATCTGCCGGAGTATTACTAAAGGCGCTTCAATACCTGAAAGCGGTGCATGGAATTGTAATCCAGATTCCGGATGACCGCAGCATAGGCACACATGGATTGATGCATGAAGGCGTGGTGTCCACTACCCTTGGCCTTCCGGGTAAACCCATGATGGCCGAAGAAATTCTGGTTGCACGGGATATCAAGCTCGTTCGGTATACCGGGTCGCGATTTCATTTTTCGGGTATCACTTCGCCCAAATCCCTTGAATACATTCGCCGGGCAAAAGAAAGCGGACTGGATATTACCTGTTCTGTTACTCCCTATCACCTGTTCTTCAGTGATGAAGATCTGATGCATTATGATACTAACCTGAAGGTATACCCTCCCCTGCGTACACCATCTGATCGGCAGTTTTTACGTGATGCTGTACTGGATGGAACCATTGATTGTATCGCCTCACACCATATGCCTCACGAATACGACAGTAAAATTGTTGAATTTGAATATGCCAAATTCGGCATGACCGGACTGGAAACAACTTTTGCTGCATTACAAACGGCATTGCCGCAGCTATCCCTGGACCGCTGCATTGAATTACTCAGTACAAACCCACGAAAAATTTTCGGCCTTCCACCTGTTTCAATGAATATCGGGGCCGAAGCCCGTATAACTCTTTTTAATCCGGAAGCACAACAGCAGGTGGATCCTAAAACATTCAAATCACGTTCAGTCAATTCCGCCTTCACCGGATTAGATTTAAAGGGCCGTATTATAGGGATTATCAATTCAGATAAAGTATTTTTAACCCATCAATAAGAATTAAACCGTTTTTATGGAAAAGAAATCAAATATTGGTATGTCCTATGGCCTTATGGCAGGCCTTGCGCTTGTCGTTTTCCTGGTATTGATGTACCTGGGCGGCATTGAAGCATTCCTTAGTCCAGCGGCATGGCTGGGTTATGTTATCATCATCACCTTCGCTGTATTGGCAGGATTGAAACAACGCAAGGTGAATGGTGGCTATCTTGAATTTTCCCAGGCGCTTAAAGTTACTTTTACTGTATTTGCCCTGGGCTTCCTGCTCCAAACGCTTTTTAGCTATGTGCTATTCAATTATATCGATGTTTCTTTCCGCGAGGCCTTAACACAGCGAACCATGGAAAAAACTGAAGAAATGCTCCGGAATTTCGGTGCCTCTGAAGATACCATTGAACAAACCATCGCGGGTGCAAGCAATACCAATTCATATTCCATCGGTAATCAGCTTTTGGGCTATGGCGTTATGTGTATTATATTTTTTATCATTTCCCTGATTATCTCGGCTATCATCAAACGAAGCAGACCAGCCTTTGATAATTCGTTTAATAATCCGGCATAAATGCAGTTATCTGTTGTCGTACCATTGTTTAATGAGGAAGAATCGCTTCCCGAATTATGCCGTTGGATTCAACGTGTTGCAGATGATAACAACCTGAGCTATGAGATCATTCTTGTTGATGATGGCAGTGATGATCGGTCATGGGAGGTGATTGAACAATTGGCGGGAATGAATTCAAATATCAAAGGACTAAGGTTTCAACGTAATTACGGTAAATCCGCGGCACTCAGCGAAGGCTTCAAACTGGCATCCGGAGAAGTGGTTATTACCATGGATGCCGATATGCAGGACAGTCCGGATGAGATCCCCGAATTGCGCCGCATGATCCTGGAAGAACGGTACGACCTGGTAAGCGGCTGGAAAAAAAGACGTCATGATCCGCTGAGTAAAACCATTCCATCAAAATTTTTCAACTGGGTTACCGCGAAGGTTTCAAAGATCGAGCTGCATGATTTCAATTGCGGCCTGAAAGCCTATAGAAATCCGGTAGTAAAAAATATTGAAGTGTATGGTGAAATGCACCGCTACATCCCCCTTATTGCCAAATGGTCGGGGTATAAGCGAATCGGAGAGAAAGTGGTAGAACACCGGCCCCGTCAATATGGAAAATCCAAATTTGGTATCGAACGTTTTGTAAATGGCTTTCTCGATTTGGCCTCCATCCTGTTTGTGGGAAAATTCGGTAAAAAGCCAATGCATTTTTTCGGTACATGGGGAACCATATCTTTTATCTTCGGCTTAACCGTTTTCCTCTACCTGACCATTTCAAAATTCTTTTTTGATAAAACCGGGCTTACCCAGCGACCGCTCTTCTTCTTTGCTATCCTGGCCATGATCATCGGAACTCAACTCTTTGTTACGGGTTTTCTGGCCGAACTGATTGCCCGTAATGGCGTAAACCGTAACTTTTATCTTGTAGAACAAACCGTGGGCATTGAACCGGAATCCGGTAAAATATCAAAGGCCTGAACGCCCGGAGGAATATGAAAAAGATCGTCATAATCGGACCGGCTTACCCGTTACGCGGCGGACTGGCAACGTTCAATGAACGCTTTGCACGCGCATTCGCAACGGAAGGTCATGAGGCCATCCTCTACTCTTTTTCTTTGCAATACCCTGGCTTTTTATTTCCCGGGAAAAGCCAGTATTCCGATGGACCAGCGCCAACACAGCTAACTATTAAAACACGAATTAATTCTATCAACCCGCTCAATTGGTTTGCTGTTGGCCGTGAATTGAAAAAACTGCAACCGGATATTATTCTTGTTCGGTTCTGGCTTCCGTTTATGGGACCGGCTTTGGGAACAATTCTGCGTTTTGTCCGGAAAAACAAACATACCGTCATTATTGCGCTTACCGATAACGTTATTCCGCATGAAAAACGGCCAGGAGATAGCGCCTTCACCCGGTATTTTCTCTCTTCCTGTCATGCATTTATCACCATGAGTGATAAGGTCATGCATGATCTTCGGCTATTCGAGCCCGTTAAGCCGGCAGTGCAGGTTGTGCATCCACTGTATGATAATTTTGGCGATTCGGTTTCAAGATCAGATGCAAGAGCATACCTTAAACTGGATTCGAATGGAAAACTGCTGCTCTTTTTTGGTTTTATACGCCGCTATAAAGGCCTCGACCTGTTACTGGAAGCGATGGCCCTGGTTAAAAAACATTATACCGCTGCCGGCACCACTTTACCCCGCCTGCTGATCGCGGGCGAATTTTATGAAAATGAGCAGCCCTACCTGGATCAGATCCGTCAATTCGAACTGGAGGATGTTATCATTCTGCATAACCACTTCATCCCGGATCAGGAAGTTCGGTATTATTTATGCGCTGCTGATGTTGTTGTTCAGCCCTATCGTACCGCGACGCAAAGTGGTGTCACTCCCCTGGCTTATCATTTTGAAAAGCCCATGATCGTTACCCGTGCCGGCAATCTTCCGGTTATGGTGCCCCATGAAAAATCGGGGCTGGTGGCCGATATTGATCCTGCATCACTGGCTGATGCCATTATCCGGTATTTTGAGTTAGGTGAACAGTTTTTTATTACTCACCTTCGCAGGGAAAAAGCCGGGTATTCCTGGACCAAGCTCGTGGAAGCTGTAACCAGCCTGGCCGAACAGGTGAACCTGAAATGAAGGATTTAAAATAATTAACGGAAATGCTATACAGAAGTAAAGCTCCATTACGGATAGGCCTGGCCGGTGGTGGTACGGATGTCAGCCCCTACTGCGACCTCTATGGAGGGGCAATTCTCAATGCCACGGTTTCACTGTATGCCCATGCCACCCTGGAACGCCTCGAAGGAGAGGAAATTATTTTTCATGCTATGGACCGGAAAGAGCTTCAGCAATACAACTGGAGCAGTCAATTGCCCATAAACGGTAGCTTAGACCTGCACAAAGGGGTATATAATGCCATCCAGGCTAAATTTCCATTTCCTAAAACCGGTTTTCGTTTATCCACTTTTGTTGATGCGCCTGCCGGTTCAGGACTGGGCACGTCATCTACTCTGGTTGTTGCAATTATCGGCGCTTTTGCGGAGATGCTGCGGCTTCCTCTTGGAGAATATGATATAGCCAGACTGGCATTTGATGTTGAACGCAATCACCTGAAAATGGCCGGCGGCCGGCAGGACCAGTATGCTGCTACTTTCGGCGGAGTGAATTTCATGGAATTTTTTGCTGACGAAAAAGTGATCGTTAATCCCCTGCGCATTAAGCAGGAATATCTGTTTGAATTGGAGAACAACCTTGTACTTTATTATACCGCTACCAACCGCGCGTCAGCAACCATTATTGAAAAGCAGCAGCGGAATGTGGTTAATAAGCAGGCTTCCTCTATCGAAGCGATGCATCAGCTTAAACAACAGGCACAGATGATGAAAGAAGCGCTGCTAACGGGCCAGGTGAATGCTATTGGTGAGATACTCGATTTTGGATTTTCTCAAAAACGAAAAATGGCAGAAGGAATCTCCAATTCACTGATGGAAGATATTTATCTTGCGGCAAGGAAAGCGGGTGCCTCCGGTGGTAAAATCAGTGGCGCGGGCGGAGGTGGATTTATGATATTCTACTGCCCTGAGAATACTAAATATGCCGTAATTGAGACGCTGGCAGCCTTTGGTGGCACCTGTAATCACTACCAGTTTGTGGACCATGGATTATCCACCTGGACAATTTGATCTTAAAGAAAAGCTTTCATGAATAAACAAATTAGCGACATAATAGCTTCTTCAATAGCCGTAAAACAACATCTTTTACAGGATGAACAAATGCTGTCGCAAATCGGTTCCATTGTAAAACATATGGTCGCCGCTCTGAAGTCGGGCAATCGGATCTATTTTTGTGGAAATGGGGGTAGCGCAGCCGATGCGCAGCACCTGGCCGCAGAATTTTCCGGGCGGTTTTATACTGATCGGGAGGCGTTGCCTGCCGAAGCCCTGCATTGTAATACCTCCTATCTGACAGCGGTTGCTAACGATTACAGCTATGATGAAGTGTATGCCCGACTCATTCGTGGAATCGGTCAGCCTGGCGATATTCTGGTTGGCTTATCGACCTCAGGAAATTCGGCCAATATTGTAAAGGCGTTCGAAGCTGCACGTGCGAAAAATATTACAACCATTGGTTTTACCGGTGATGCCGGCGGAAAGATGAAATCCCTCAGTGATTTCCTGCTGAATATGCCCTCAGCGGATACGCCCAGGATCCAGGAATCGCATATTATGGTGGGCCATATCATTTGCCAACTCGTGGAAGAGCAATATTTTTCCGAACATGACTGATACTGCCCTGATACTGGCCGGTGGTTTAGGAACCCGGCTACGGTCAGTGGTGGCGGATGCTCCGAAATGCATGGCACCGGTAGCAGGAAAACCATTCCTCCAATACCTTATTGACTTTTACCTGAAACAAAATATTCGTCATTTTGTTTTCTCACTGGGGTATAAACACGAGCAGGTTACTCAATTTTTGCAGGATAACTATCCGGATCATTCATTTGAATGTGTTGTTGAAAAAGAACCGCTGGGAACCGGTGGTGCCATACACTATGCATTGAAAACAGTAACGGTTCCGCAAATACTAATTCTGAACGGGGATACGTTTTTCGGAGTATCTGTCGCGGCGCTGGATGCCGTTCACCGCAAAGGCAACGCCGATTGCACCATTGCCCTTAAACCAATGACCAATATCGATCGTTATGGCGTGGTAGAGCTGGATGAAAGGGGAAGTATAACCGCTTTCCGGGAGAAAAAACAATATGCGCAAGGCCTTATCAATGGAGGTGTGTATATGCTGAATGTAGAAACTTTTCTTTCCCGTAAATGGCCGGAAAAATTTTCCTTTGAAACAGATTATCTGCAATCCCCAACCGCACATCATTTGCTTGGATTTCCCTCCGATGCCTATTTTATTGATATTGGCATTCCGGAAGATTATGCCCGGGCACAAACAGAATTACGGGAACATATAATATAGCACATATGAAATCATTACCGGCTATAAATGCTGACTGGACCCTATTCCTCGACCGGGATGGTGTGATCAATGAGGAAAAGGAAAATGATTATGTGTACGATTATTCCGAGTTTCACTTTCTGCCCGGAGTGCATGAAGCAATGCAACTTCTTTCAGGCATTTTTTCCAGGATCATCCTGGTCACCAATCAACGCGGTGTGGGCCGTGGTCTGATGACTGAAGCTGCTCTCCTGAAAATTCATGAACAAATGTTGCAGGAATTGAAGAAACACGGGGGACGCATCGACAGAATCTATTATTGTACGGTAAACGACAATGCTAACCCCAATCGTAAACCGAATCCCGGAATGGCATTTCAGGCAAGGGAGGATTTTCCTGAAATTGATCTTAAACAGGCACTGATGGTGGGCAACAACCTCAGTGATATGGCTTTTGGCAAAAATGCGGGGATGCAAACGGTCCATGTGTTTACCACTATGCCCGAATTTACATCCCCGCATCCGCTAATTGATTATGCCTACCCCGACCTGTTGCATTTCGCCCGGGCAGTTGCCGAACAGCGTTCCATTACACCGTAATGGTGCCGGCATCTACGAAGTTTTTGAAATTCATTATATCATCATGTACTATTTTGGCAAAAACAGGATTCAGTAACCTGGCTACACCCGTTCCGATATTGCCTGCCGGGGGCCTGTAGGTGATCATCACTTTAATTTCAGTTCCCTGTTTGCCAAGCGCGTCGTGAAATTCTACCTTTCCGGCATTATGTATCGTAGAACCGGGAAGAGATTGCCAGGAAAGCAGTTCGCCAGGTTCATCTTTTACAATTTCCGCATCCCACTTGAGCGCTAAAGGATTACCATGGGGTATCCTGGCTTCCCAATGCGAACGGGTAGAATCATATTCTTCTACTTTTTCGATATGCTTGAGAAATAAGGGCAGATTCTCCAGGTTTCTCCAGAATTGATACACTTCCATCCGGGGTTTGTTAACAATGAAACTAACCCTCGTGTTCACTGACTCTGTTTTATTTCCATCGATTTCCAGCTTTTCATAAACCGGACAATAACCGGTAGCTCCACGGTAAAGTAATGCTGTACCCGCGGCAGCCCGCGATAAGCTCTGCAGCGGTTTTTTATGAATTTTTTTAAGGGCATTATAAACAAGGAAGCCGCCCACTACAATGGTAGCTATTCTTTCGAACTGGCTGACATTTTGAACAGGAGGCTGCGCATAATCGTGAGCATAATTGGATGTATACATATCAGTCAAATTTTGAAGATGACTATGCTAAAATCCTGCTAAGCATAAAATGTGAAGAGTAAACAATTTACATTGATATAATAATTTGAAATTCAATTAGTTATGACCGAAGTTTTTTTTATCGGTTCATTTCTGTTCTTCAATCCTGATTGTGGTGTGTAAGGATTTACACAGTATAGGTGCAATTTGCGCTGAATCAAACTGTTAAATGTGCCGGCCCTTTAAACGATCAATACACCATATGCGTCTTTATTCGTTAGTATGCTTCAAGTAGGCTAATTTTGTATGAAGGATTATTCTATGAACAAACGGATTTTATTAAGCGGACTGATTTGCCTTTTATTTGCCATTCGTGCTTCAGCGCAACTTAATGCCGCTTCACGGGAATTGTTGGCAGAAAAGGAGGACAGCCTGAGGATACTGGCCGACAGTATGATCAACGCCCTATCACCGGCCGATCGTTTCCGCGCCGACAGCAGTTTTGTCCGCGGGCTTGTGCGGGCACTGCAGGTTCCGCACTCCATCGATTATCCGTTCAGGTCAGTTGCCACCGTTTCACAATTATATCCCAAAGACAGCAGTTTCAGGATCTTTACCTGGCAATTGAAAAAGGATGAATACGTGTATCATCAGAAAGGAGCCATACAGGTACGCACAACCGATGGCCGGCTGAAACTGTTCCCTTTATTTGATGCGTCGATGTTCACCACTGATCCAAATGATTCGGTTCGCAGCCGGAACAACTGGATTGGTGCCATCTATTATACGATCATTCAGAAAGAACATAATGGTAAATCGTATTATACTTTATTGGGTTTTGATGATTTTAGTATAGCCAGTAATAAAAAATGGATGGAGGTGCTGACTTTCAATGCCAATGGTGAGCCTGTATTTGGCGGGCCCCTGATCAGTTACGCAGCAGATTCAACCGGAAGGAAAATCAAACCCCGCTTCAGTATCGAATACAAGAAAGAAGCCAATACGGTGTTCAATTATAATCCCGAAATGGACATGATCATCTTTGATCACCTGATTTCAGAAACCAATGAACCGGATCGAAAAGAAACCTACATTCCTGATGGGGATTATGAAGGATTCAAGTGGGAGAATGGCCGTTGGGTGCATGTCGATAAGGTCTTTAATTTTTCGCTTCAGGATGGTCAGTTCCCGCAGGAATCAACTATACGGGATGCCGAAGGGAATATCAATGAAAAGATTCTTGAAGAAGCATCCCGTCGCAATATGGAAAAAGCGGATAGCTCAAAACCCGCTCCCAAACGCAAACGGGATCAGTAATAACAATAACTCACCGATTAGACATTAATTGGTAATCCCTTTTCTGGGATGAATGGATAGATGGGCAGAATTTCACCTGCAGATCCTGAAGATCAGTCATCCAGTTTAAGTACAGCCAGAAAGGCTTCCTGTGGCACTTCAACATTCCCGATCTGGCGCATACGCTTTTTCCCTTCTTTCTGCTTTTCCAGCAGCTTACGCTTACGGCTGATATCACCGCCATAACATTTGGCAGTAACATCTTTACGCATGGCCGAGATGTTTTCCCGGGCGATCACCTTAGCGCCCACGGCTGCCTGAATGGCAATCTGGAATTGCTGGCGGGGAACCAGCTCTTTGAGCTTTTCACACAGTTTACGCCCAAAATCCTGGGATCTTGCCCGGTGAATCAGCGCGCTCAGGGCATCAACTTTATCCCCATTGAGCAGGATATCAATTTTGATGATATCACTGTCGCGATATCCGATAGGCTGGTAATCAAACGATGCATAGCCCCGGGTCTGACTTTTCAATTTATCGTAAAAGTCAAAAACAATTTCTGTCAGGGGCATTTCAAATACGAGTTCCACCCGGGTGGTGGTTAAGTAACTTTGATTGATAAGGATACCCCGTTTGCCCAGGCATAGCGTCATGATATTACCAATATAATCGGGTTTGGTAATAATCTGTGCCCGGATAAAAGGTTCTTCGATCCGGTCGAGCTGGGTTGGATCAGGCATTTCTGCCGGATTATTTACAATGACCTTCTGGCCACGGGTTGTATAGGCAATGAAGCTAACGTTAGGAACGGTAGTGATGACTGTTTGATTGAATTCCCGCTCAAGTCTTTCCTGGATGATCTCCATATGGAGCATACCAAGAAATCCGCAACGAAATCCAAATCCAAGCGCCTGGGAAGTTTCCAGTTCAAAGGTGAGAGATGCATCATTCAACTGCAGCTTATCCATACAGTCCCGCAATTCTTCAAACTCATCCGTATTCACCGGAAAGATACCGGCAAATACCATTGGTTTTACTTCCTGGAAACCCTTGATCATCTGAGGGTTGTTATTGGAAGCCAGGGTGATGGTATCCCCCACTTTCACTTCTTTCGCGTTTTTAATACCGGTGATGATATAGCCCACATCGCCGGTATACACTTCTTTCCTGGGCTCCATGGTAAGTTTGAGAATACCCACTTCATCGGCTTCGTACTCCAGGTCGGTGCTTACAAATTTTACTTTATCGCCTTTTTTGATGCTTCCGTTCAATATCCGGTAGTAAATAATAATTCCCCGGAATGAATTGTATACACTGTCGAAGATTAGCGCCTGCAGCGGCTTTTCCGGATCTCCTTTGGGAGCCGGAATCCGGTCGATGATAGCCTGAATGATCTCATCCACACCCAGACCTGTTTTCGCACTGGCCAGTAAAATTTCTTCGGGTTTACATCCGATTAATTCAATGATCTGGTCACGCACCTCATCCACCATGGCGCCATCCATATCAATTTTATTGATTACCGGAATGATCTCCAGGTCATTATCAATGGCCAGGTATAGATTTGAAATGGTTTGTGCCTGGATACCCTGGGTGGCATCTACCAGTAATAACGCCCCTTCGCAGGCAGCAAGCGCACGGCTCACTTCATAACTGAAGTCGACGTGGCCGGGTGTATCAATCAGGTTCAGAATATAATCTTCATTATTGCGCCGCATCGCGATCTGGATGGCATGACTCTTAATCGTGATCCCCTTCTCCCGTTCCAGATCCATATCGTCCAAAACCTGGTTCATCATCTGGCGTTCGGTGATCGTATGCGTCAACTCGAGCAAACGATCAGCAAGGGTACTCTTTCCATGGTCAATATGGGCGATAATACAAAAATTGCGGATATTCTTCATGTAGTCAATTGCTGTTTTCAAGCGCATGCAAAGGTAAGAAAATGCATAATGCGGCTCGTGCGCGTTCAGAAATATAATTGCCCCTTAAATGACCAGTTGCTTAAACTTTATCGCCTGATTGAACAGGAAACAGTACATTTGAAACCTAATCATTAACTATGTCGCTGACAGAGCAATTTGAACAGGCTGTAGCAGAAAGCAAACAACTGGCAAGCAGGCCCAGTAACGATACCTTATTGCAACTCTACTCATTGTATAAGCAGGCTACGGAAGGCGATGTTACTGCCGACCCTCCTGCCAACCCCTTTGATTTCGTTTCAAAGGCGAAATATGACGCATGGCTGAACCTTAAAGGCAAAACAAAGGATGATGCCATGCAGGAATATATTCAGCTTATCGGGAAGTTGAAATCCTGAAGCTGAAAAACATTTCCCGCGGATGGCGCCGATTTTGAGCAGATTGTCGCGGATTGAGGGATCCGTTAAGGTTATTTCAGGGCGCGAATGATTTGCGCGAATTCTGTAGCGAAAAGCGATGCCCCACCTACCAGTCCGCCATCAACATCTTTTTTGGAAAAAAGCTCCGCAGCATTATTCCCTTTTACACTGCCACCATAAAGAATACTGATTTCGTCTGCCAGATCAGCGCCATATTTTCCGGCCAGTGTCTGGCGGATATGGGCATGCATTTCCTGGGCCTGATCGGCTGAGGCGGTTTTTCCGGTACCAATTGCCCAGATGGGTTCATAAGCAATTACTACCTGGCGTAGTTGGTCGGCCGACAACTGAAACAACGATTCTGTCAACTGATTGGATACATAATCATTCTGAGTCCCCTCTTCCCGAACAGCAAGGGGCTCACCACAACAGAATACCGGGGTGATACCGGATTCCAGGCAACGCGCTGTTTTTTCAGCTAGTAGTTGATTGGTTTCACTGAAATATTCCCGACGCTCACTATGACCGATTAGACAGTATTGTATGCCGATGGATTGCAGCATGGTAACGGAAACTTCACCGGTATAGGCACCGGAAACCTTGTGTGAGCAGTTCTGGGCCGCTACAAAATAATTGTGCTCGTCTGCTACTTCACTGTTGGCCATAATCAAAAATGGAAAGGGTACCGCGAAGAGTACTTTTTGATCTTCCTGCAGACTGATCTTTTCATTCAAAATATCATTCAGCAGTTTTTCTCCTTCCTGGTAGGTACAATTCATTTTCCAGTTGGCGGCAGCGATTTGTTTCCTCATATGTTGTATTTAGTTGTAAG
Source organism: Bacteroidota bacterium (assembly GCA_023409675.1). Lineage (GTDB taxonomy): Bacteria > Bacteroidota > Bacteroidia > Chitinophagales > Chitinophagaceae > Flavitalea. The sequence goes on along the minus strand of JAEYRC010000259.1, from coordinate 3,304 downwards.
CGTCAAAAATAACTTTCATAGCCTGAATATCCTGCGCAGACAGCTCCATATCTTTAAATTTCATCCAGTTATTGATATGACTGACCGCTTTATCAAAATCGTAGCGCTGATTGCCCTCCCCTCCCCAACTGAAGGATGGGATGGTTTTCGGGGTTAATCCGGCACTGAAAATATTGCAGCAAATACCGGTGACTGTGCCGGAATTGAAGCTGGTATTGATCGCGGCACGCGAATGATCTCCCATGATCAACCCACACTTTATTCCCGCATCCACAGGTTCAGCTTCCCCTGGAAACCGTACCGTTATGGTTGATGCCGTGTTTTTAACATTGGACGTGGATGTACCCGCGCCGAGATTGCACCAGTTACCAATAACCGAATCGCCAAGGTAACCGTCATGGGCTTTATTGGAATAATCACCCAGGATGCTGTTTTTAATTTCACCTCCCGCCACCGCATGCGCTCCAATGGTGGTAGCCCCGTAGATACGGGCACCCATCTTAACAACAGCGCCCTTGCATAAGGCAAATGGCCCCCGTATCATCGCGCCTTCCATAATGGTGGAATTCGGACCGATATACACCGGACCATTTTCGGTATTGATACTGCAGGGATAAACCCTGGCGCCGGCTTCGATAAATAGCATTCCCTTTCCGATAAGCTGAACACCTTCAGGGATGGGTGCCGACTGCCGGTTCCGGGTTAGCAGTTCAACATCAGACCGGATAGCCTGGTCGTTGTATTGCATTAATTCCCATGCATACTGGAGCTGCTGCAGATAAAGCTTCGGTTGACCATCATCTCCCGTTAGCATAATGGGAAGGATATTGGCAGGATGGGGCTCAGCCAGTTCAGGAAATACCGCCTTCAGTGCAGTCCACTTTTCCTCTATGGTCAGCACTCCTGCACGTATCGCGCTCAATGGCCGCAACAGTGTAAGCGGATATAGATCATGTTCAGCAGTTTTAAAAATCTTGTCAGCTGAATCCATCATAATATTGTTGCAAAAAAAATCCCTGCCGGTTGAAAGGCAGGGAAAATACTATAAATGAAGGAAATAACGCCTTTATTTTTTCTTTTCGTAACGTTTTTTAAACTTGTCGATACGTCCGGCGGTATCCACCATCATTTTCTGTCCGGTAAAAAACGGATGTGAGGTATTGGAGATCTCCAGTTTAACCAGGGGATATTCATTACCATCTTCCCATTTAACGGTTTCCCGCGAATTCGTAGAAGAACGGCTCAGAAAGCTGTTCCCGTTACTCATGTCCTTAAAAACTACAAACCGATAATTTTCGGGGTGATTGCCTTTTTTCATATATCTTATTTTATTGCCCGCACGGATTTTGCCGTCCGAAAAGAAAATTAGGCAGCAAAATTACGATAATTGCATGGATAAAAAACAATTACCGGAAATTTTCTCAAAGATATTACGGAACTTATAAGATTAACAAAGCGCAGGATCTCTCTTAGCTGCGCATATTAATATATTGAAGCGGGTAATCAAGATTGGCGTCCTGCAACAATTTGATCACATCCTGCAAGTCATCGATCTTTTTACCGGTAACCCGAACCAGGTCATCCATTATTTGTGGCTGAACCTTTAATCCGCTGTCTTTGATGAGTTTAACCACCTTCTTCGCATCTTCCTGTTTAAGCCCATTGCGCACTGAAACCTCTTTTCGCACAATCTTTCCGCTGGGGTAGGTTTCTTTGGAAAAATCAAAAGCCTGTGGGGCAATTCCCTGTTTATGCGCCCGGCTAACCAGTACATCGAGCAGTTGCCTCATCTTCATGTCATCATCCGTTTCGATCGTTAGTTTGTACTCTTTCTTGTCGAGATCAATTTTAACCGGACTTCCTTTAAAATCGAACCGGTTGGTAATTTCTTTGGAAACTACATTCACCGCGTTATCGAGGGCCTGAATTTCCACTTTACTTACAATGTCGAATGATGGCATAAGCGCTTGTTTATCCTCAAAAATAGGAAATATTGAGACTTTACGCTTCGGTCTTCAATAAGTAACCACATAAAAAAAGGCCTCATAGACATGAGGCCTGTTACCAAAACTAACTGCTTATGAGAGAAAAAGGCTTAATTCATCTTTTTAAATAACCTGTATATAGAGTTAGACGCGCATTGAATAAAAAAGCAGCGCTGCGTTAAGTTAAAAAAAATAAAATATCATACCAACAAAACGGGCCTCATTTTTTGGAGGCCCGTTGGTTTGGGGTATATGGAAAAGGGTTTAGCCGCCAACCCTGTTTTGTTCTTCCACGCCACGGTCTTTTTTCCGCGGTGCCATCGTTTTGATGGGTTTCCCGAAACGGTAACTGAAGGTCAGATTGATCATCCGGTTATCGGGCCGGTTTTGAAAAGAAGCTTCGGTATTTTTAAATTTCATGTTACCATTCACCTTTTGCGTATACAACAGGTCGCGGATGGTTAATTTAACCGAACCTTTCGATTTCAGTACCTGACGCGCCACACCAATATTCAGTTGTCCGAAATCCTGCAGGTACACCTGGCCTTCCAAACCCGGTGTGCGGTACCAGCCACTCAGCTCACCACTCCATTTCTGATTGAAACGGATCTGATTATTTACATTGAATGTCATATTGCCGGCAGCGGCATCCAATAATTCTCCATTAACCATTCCCTTGAAAATGCTGTAGTTATACTGGCCATATAAAGAACTGGTTAACCAGGAACCGGCCGACAATTGTGCGGAAAAGGATAATCCAAGCTGTTGTACTTTGCCAATGTTTCCTTTTTTGACAATGGTGGAATAATCGTATCCATCTTCCTGTTTCGGCTGATCAAAAACCTCTGTGAACAGGTCTTTTGTAGCGGAATAACTCAGCGTTGTGGTGAATTTTCCATTCAGGATATGACTCAGTTCAAAATTATTCGAGTACTGTGGCCTCAGGTATGGATTTCCCTGGGCATAGGTGTACTTGTCGATGAAAAACATAAACGGATTCATGTCGTGATACCGGGGACGATTAATGCGTCGGCCTGCTGAAATGCCGAACTGATGTTTCTCTGCAGGTTTATAGCTCAGGTATACGGTGGGAAACAGGCTGCCATAATTCCGGGAGAAAGAAGAATCATTTTTCGTAGGATTGCCGAATTGCTCCCCTTTATACGATGTATATTCATAGCGAAGGCCGGCTTGCAACTCCACTTTTTCAGACAGTGGGCGGTTCATATTCAGGTAAGCCGCGTGAATGGTTTCGGAATAGTCGAAATAATTGGTGCGCTTATAATCTTTTTCCCAGACAGAACCGATGCGTTCATGAT
>JAEYRC010000257.1 GCA_023409675.1 Bacteroidota bacterium | reverse complement strand
GGGGAACATTGATTGTGAGCGTCCTCCACGGGCGGCATATTCCCACTCGGCTTCTGTAGGCAAACGGAAGTCTGACTCAGTAACGCGGTTTTTGCTTTCCAGGTAAGAATTCAGCAGGTGCGTTCTCCACTCCGCGAAAGCGGAAGCCTGTTTCCAGTTAACTCCAACAACCGGGTAATTACCGAATGCAGGGTGTGAGAAATAACGCTTACTGGCCGGCTCATTATAGGAATAGCTGAAGTCGCGGATCCACACCAATGTATCCGGATAAATGAATACATCTTTTTTGGTGATGAACTCAGAACGGGGCTTACTGGCGTTTTCGCGCTTAGCGGCCTCTTTGAGGTCAAAGGTTTCGGAATGATAGATCAGTTTGCTGGGATCGATGTCCTTACGGCCGAAGATCCGGTTCTGTGGAGAAAGAATCAGCTGATCAATTTTTTCGATCGTTGCCTTATCATTCCATTTGATGGTCTGAGCTTTGGTCCAGTCGATCGAGAATTTACCATCAACATCTTTACCCAGTTGCAGCAGGGTGGCGGCGATAGAATCGCGTACCCAATGCACAAACTGGCGGTATTCATTATTCGTGATCTCGGTGGCATCCATCCAGAAGCCATTAATAGAGATCTGTTTGTTGCGTGCAGTAAACGCAAAGTTTACATCCTCATCACTCGGACCCATATGGAAGGTTCCTGGTGGGATATACACCATCCCCGGAGGTTTGGTCAGATTATACTTGCTGGAAGGGGCAACCCCATGAAGCTGGCCATCATTCGGCAAACCTTTATTGGATTTCCCGATTTTGCCACAGGAGGCGGTGATCAACATCACTGCCAGGGCTAAAACGACGGATAGGTTTTTCATTTTCATAATATTAAAGGGTATTGGGCAAAAATAATGTTTTACCGACTTCATCACAAGTTGAGAATTTTATTTTAAAAGGTCAAACCATCCGTTTTTGATGCGGTTCAGACGGTTCGGGCAAAGGAATAAACGATGCCTGAAACCGAAATATTGTATCTGATTTATTAAAGTTATCCTTCACGAATCAGGTTTTTTACTTCCTGCAGGGATTTTACGGGTTGTCCGCAGGTAAAATCACGGCATATATATACCTGAGCTTCATGGGTAAGGGGTTTTCCCCCCAGTAACGGGTAGTGGTTATTTTCAGTGGATGTGGACTGATAGATGGATGAAGGGAGAAAGATACGCAGGATATCCTGATGAAAATCGTTAATATTTTCTCCTACCAACGCAATTTCAGGAATCCCTTTCGTCAGCGCAAGCATCAGTCGGGCCCAATTTCCGAAAGATCCGGGATATTTGGTAATCAATTTTTCCAGGTTGCTGCACAGGCTTACCCCACGGTTTCTCCAGGTTACATTATCAAAAATAACACCGAGATAATATAAATTCCATGCCATAATTGAATTTCCGGAGGGAACGGCGTTATCATAAATTTCTTTTTTCCGCAGCACTACATCGTTTTGCGCAAACCCGGTATAATAAAAGAAGCCGGTAGCCGCTTCACTGAATTCTTCTATCACCCGTTCGGTGAGTACCCGGGCTTTCTCAAGATAGTTTGTATCGCCGGTAACTTCCTGTAAATCAATAAGTGCTCTGATAAGAAAGGCATAGTCATCTAAAAAAGCCGGAATACGCGCTGTTCCATATTTATAGGTATGATAAAAAGCCGTGCGGTCGGGGTACTTCATTTTCTCCCATAAAAAATTCATATTTGGAATCGCCAGTTGCAGATAACTATCATCACCCACCGCACGATATGCGGCAGAACAGGCTGAATTCATCAATGCATTCCAGCCCAGTAATATTTTATCATCAAGCTGTGGCCGGATACGGTGTTGGCGGTGGGTCAGCAAACGCTGTTTTGAAGCTTGAATCCGTTGCTCCAGAGCAGCCGGGCTCAAACCATAGCGTTGGGCAATGGCTTCCGGCTCGCTGCGTTCCCGGAGGATCGACTGATGTTCCCAGTTACCCGCATCGCTGATATCATAATATTCCATGAACAAGGCGGCATCATCCTGCAGCAGCTCCCTGACTTCCGCAGCCTGCCAGACATAATATTTTCCTTCAACACCTTCACTGTCCGCATCCAGCGCGGCATAGAATCCGCCTTCCTCCGACAGTAACTCTCGCTCAATAAAACCCATGGTATCACGGATTACGTCAGCATACCGCTTTTTCCCGGTCAGCCGGAAGGCTTCCCCATAAGCATCCAGCAACAGGGCATTATCATAGAGCATTTTTTCAAAATGGGGAGCCAGCCATTCGGCATCGGTGGAATAACGCGCAAAACCGCCACCCAGGTGATCATAAATTCCACCCATGGCCATTTTATCGAGACTAAGCAGGGCCTGGTCGAGTGCAACCTGGTTTCCTGTATAATAATGGTAGTGTAAAAGGTACCGTATGGAAAAACTCTGCGGAAATTTTGGCGCCGCCCCGAATCCGCCCAGCGTGGTATCGGCCGACTTCATCAGGTTTTGAAAGATCGTTTCCACATTATCGTTGGTGAAAACGTCAGGCGCCTCCAGTATTTCCCGGTCCAGTGGAAATCCAAAAGAATTGGTTTCACTGAGGTGATCCAGCAAACTGCCTGC
>JAEYRC010000246.1 GCA_023409675.1 Bacteroidota bacterium | reverse complement strand
ATCGATGAAGAATGGAGGCCCTTCATTCAAACCCCGCCCTTCCCCAGCTATGTCAGCGGGCATTCTGTTATCAGCGCGGCCTGTGCCGAGGTAATGACCGATATTTTTGGTGATAATTTCGCCTATACCGATACCTCCAGTGTGGAATTCGGAATACCGGCACGCAGCTTCGAATCGTTTCGCGATGCCTCCTGGGAAGCTTCTATGTCAAGGCTATATGGCGGTATTCACTATATGTTCGATATGGTGGAAGGCAATAAGCAGGGAATAGAAGTGGGGCGCAGGGTCGTTACCCGTCTCAGAATGAAACGCGGTGATGCCGCAATGGCCCGCGATTAAAAATTCAATTCAAACAAATACCAAAACAACTTTTATGCGCTTAGTAATCATATCATTCTTATTTATTGTTTTTGCCGGTTCAAGAGCAAATGCACAGGGTTGCGTGGCTATCCGGAGCACCGGCTCTTCCTGCTTCACCGGTAATGCTGCCGATGATTCCACCAAATGGCAGCTAAACCTTAACTACCGCTATTTTAAATCGTTCCGGCATTTTAAAGGCGACGAAGAACAAAAGGAACGGCTGGTTGAGATGACCGATGTACGCAACTGGTCGCATTCTATTGACATCTCGCTTATCCATCACCTCACCAACCGCTTTTCTATCGGGCTGAACCTGCCGCTTATCGGAAACGAACGTTCATCCTTATACGAACACGGACTGGTAAACGGATCTTACATCAAACGCGAGCGGCGCAATACCAGTTCGTACGGACTGGGTGATATGCGCTTAACCGCTTATTACTGGCTGGTGGATCCGGCAAAAGGTTCGAAAGGCAATATTCAGCTTGGTGCCGGAATTAAATTTGCAACAGGCGATTACGACTACAAAGATTACTGGTATAATGTTGGCCCGGGCGGAACACCTGAATTGCGCACCGTGGATCAGTCGATTCAACTGGGCGATGGTGGTACCGGCCTGGTACTGGAAATGAACGGGTATACCAGCCTCAACCACCGCCTGACTGCCTACGGAAATATCTATTATTTGCTCAATCCCCGCAATGTGAATGGAACACGCACCTACCGCGAAACGCTGAGTCCCGCGCTGGCCAATGACACCATCATGAGTGTTGCCGATCAGTATATGTTCAGGGCTGGAATGGGATACAATACCCGCAAACTGCACCTTAGTCTTGGTGGCCGGATCGACGGTATCCCCGTATATGACCTTGCCGGAAAAAGCGATGGATTCCGCCGGCCGGGCTATGTGGTTTCCATTGAACCCGGTGCCAGCATGACGCTGGGCAAAGGCAATCTATTCCTGAACGTTCCAATTGCGCTGTACCGTAACAGAACCCAAAGTGTAACCGATAAGGAGATGAGCCGGCTTACAAACAGTTTCCGCCAGGGTGATGCCGCGTTTTCAGATTATGTCTTCAATCTGGGCTATTCTTTCCGGTTCTGATTTTAGCGGAACCTTTGAATCATTCCCGGGCATGTAGAAAAAACCAGATTATATCGGGGAAAAAACCATTGTTCCGGGAATGATCAATGCTAAATTCAATTTTAAGATTACCTATAATGAAATAGGTTCAAAAAAACTTTCTACTACGGCATTGAGTGGGTGAGCCGCCAGTTTATATATTCAAGTCTAAATTAATAAGACAAGGCTGCCCCCCGTTGTTGATGTATACGCCCTTTCAGGATTGGCTAAGCTAAGCCCTGAAAGGGCGATATATATCAGCGATGGGTATAGTCCATCTCCATGATAATGATCCATACATAAAATAGAAACCATATAAGGTACAATATGGGTCAATCGTTGGTCAAAAATTATATGCATATAATATTCAGCACCAAACACCGGGAACAATGATACATCGGCCGGTTGAATCAGAACCGCATGCTTATCTTGGTGGTGTTTGTAATAAAATGAATAGTCCTGCATTTAAAGCTGGTGGATATACCGACCATGTTCATATTCCCGGTATGCTCTCGAAAAAAATAGCACTGATGAAACTTATGGAACAAATGAAAGTTCATTCATCTAAATGGATTAAATCCAAAGGGAAAAACTATGAATGCTATTACTGGCAGGATGGTTATGTCGCTTTTTCTGTAAAACCCTCTGATGTCAATTTGGGGGTAACATACATTGAAAATCAACATAATCATCACAGTAGAATATCATTTCAGCATGAATATCGTTCGAAGCTGAAGAAGTATAATATAAACTATGATGAACGCTATGTTTAGGATTGAATATCCTCCCCACATGCTTATCGTGGAATATGATTTACATAATCTATAATCAATTAGATCGAAATGCGGCAAAGTGCATCCCCCATTTAATCAGCTTAAAAAAATTATCGATCAGCATGTTGTACGTTGTGCTGTATTATGGTGAAATCTGCCAACATTAAAACATTCGCGCAACCTATTTACTATTAAAGCATAGCCTTCGCTCTATTTTTCCGTTTCTTTGCAAAAAAATTGTTCATGCTCCGACCATTGTTATTGTTGCTTGTAATCGTAACAGGCATAACTGCCTGCTCACCAAATAATATTGAGGCAGACAGCAGTCTTGAAAAATACTTTACCGAAAATAAGCTCAGCGGAACCTTCGGTATGTTTAATAATGGTTCCGGTCAGTTTACCATTTACAATGTTGTCCGCTTTCGCGATAGTCTGTACCAGCCAGCCTCTACCTTTAAAATCGTCAATGCCCTCATTGGCCTTGAAACGGGGCGTGTACGGGATGACAGTGCGGTGATTGCCTGGGACGGGAAGGTCCGTGCAATAGAATCCTGGAATCAGGATCTGACCATGAAAGATGCCTTCCGCTATTCTGCAGTTCCCTGGTACCAGGAACTGGCACGCCGCATTGGAAAGGATACGATGCAGCATTGGCTGGATACCCTCGGCTATGGTTCTAAACTCGCTCCCTATAAGATCGCCGATAATATTGATACATTCTGGCTTGATAATACCCTGAAAGTTACAGCCGATGAGCAGTTAGGCCTGGTAAAACGCCTGTATTTCAATCAACTTCCTTTTCAAAACCGCTCGCAGCGGGTTGTTCGGGAGATGATGCTGCAGGAGCAGAACAGCAACTATACCCTGAGCTATAAGACCGGCTGGGGTACTACCGATAAAGGCCATACGCTTGGCTGGATCACCGGCTGGATCGAAGAAAATAAACATCCCTATTTTTTCGTGCTCCAGGTAGAGTCGCCCGACCCCAACTACGACTTATCCACCGTTCGATTAAAAATATTGAAAGATATCCTTAGTCAGTACGGTTTTATGGAAGGAAAAAAATAGGTTAAGAATTAAATTATGCATGATTTTTGGCTGGTATAACAATAGCTTTACCACTCAAAATCATCCTGTTGGATTTCAGCTTTCAGTATATATGGCCTCTTGCGGCGCTGGTATTGATTCCGGCGCTGTTCCTGCTTTACCTTATGGTGAAGCACTGGAAGAAAAGAGTGGCGCAGGATCTGGGCGGACCACAAGTCGTGCAGCGGCTGGTCCCAGATTATTCTCCTGCCACGTTCCGTTTAAAATATATGCTAGGCCTGGCTGCGCTGAGCTTGATACTGCTGGGGGCTGCCAACCTACGTCAGCCGGGCGGTATGCAGCAGGTAACGCGCCAGGGTGTGGATATCATGATCGCGCTTGATGTCAGCAAGAGCATGCTGGCAGAGGATATCGCTCCCAGCAGGCTCGGGAAAGCCAAATTATTTATCCGCCAGCTTATCGCAGAGCTGCCCAACGATCGGGTCGGGCTTATCTTATTTGCCGGCAGGGCTTACCTGCAGATGCCCCTGAGTAGTGATCATGCCGCCGCGCTGATGCTGCTGCAAAATGCCGGTCCGGCTGCTGTCCCTTCGCAGGGGACAGTTATAGCTGAAGCCCTCGACCTTGGAAACAGGGCTTTCAACAGTAGGGAACGGAAATATAAATCGCTGATTTTGGTCTCCGATGGTGAAGATCATGACCCCCGGGCTGTTCCACTGGCTGAAGAACTTGCCCGTAACGGCGTAATGATCAACACGATTGGCATCGGCTTACCGGGTGGTGCTTTGGTACCTGAGCCTGCCACCGGAATGCCCAAGCGCGATGCAGCGGGTAAACCGGTTGTTTCAAAACTGAACGAACAGGAACTCCGGCAACTGGCGGAGCTGTCGAATGGCATTTATATCAACCTGAACGATCCGGAGCAGGCAGTCAACACATTGAAAGCCCAATTGAATACGATTGAAAGAACGGCGCTGGAAGACCAGGCTTTTGTAACCTATAAAAGTTATTTTCAGTGGTTTCTGGGCTTAGCCCTGTTGTTGCTGCTCATCGAATTTTTTTTACCGGAAAACGCACGTTTAAAATGGAAAAGAAACTGATTCCGGTACTGATCGGATTGTTCATTCCGGTATTGCTGGCTGCCCAGCAGGAGGGAAGTTTTATCCGCCAGGGGAATGAACAGTTTAAAAAAGGAGAATACGCTGAAGCGCTTCGGCGCTACGATGAAGCGCTTGACCGGAATAAGGCAAGTATCTACGCGTTGTATAATTCCGGAAATGCCCATTACAGGCAGGGGAATTTTCAGCAGGCCGCCAGTCGTTACCGTGCGGTGCTTAAAGCCGATTCCAACGGAGAGCTCAAAAAGGAAACCCTGTATAATCTCGGTAATGCGTTGGTCAAAAGCAGTCAGTTGGACGATGCTATCCGGCATTACAAGGAAGCCCTGATTCTTGATCCCTCTGATGAGGATGTTCGAAACAATCTCCAGAAAGCGCTATCGGAAAAAAAGAAAGAGGAACCGGAAAAGCAGCAGCCGCAAGCCCAACAACCCCGCCAGAATGATACAAATCAACCAAAAAGCGGGCAAAGCCGGCTGAGTAAACGCATGATAGAGCAGTATCTTGAGTCGATTCGGCAAAAGGAACAGGAGGTGCAGCAACGGATCCAGCAAAGTAAAAGCCGGTCGGGCGGAAGACAGGATAAGGACTGGTAATTTTTCCGTGCGGCCAAAGCGGCAAAGCACCCGCGGGCAGTGGCTATTTCACGGTAATAAAGCGTTTCACCACATAGTTTTGCAGATGGACCATATTGGTCGATCTTTGCAGCCACTGGCTATCAGAAAAGAGTAAAGCCAGGCAGTAATACCGATAGGGGTTATTTTTCCATCCAGGATGCGCTGAGGATTTTTGGAATGGGAAGGTCAGCAGATTAACAACAGTCACAACAACATCAAATGCAATTATATACAGGATCACTCACTCAATATAGCCGACTGAAAACCCGTGCCGTTCACGTAGGCGATCTGGTGATCGGAGATGGTGCACCGGTTCGGATTCAAACCATGACGACCACCGATACGATGGATACTATGGGAACGGTTGAACAATGTATCCGCTGCATAGAGGCCGGTGCGGAACTGGTCAGAATAACAGCGCCAAGTAAGAATGAAGCTGAAAACCTGCTGAATATTAAGCATGAACTGAAGAAACGCGGGTATCAGGTTCCATTGGTGGCTGATATCCATTTCACCCCTAATGCCGCGGAGATTGCGGCTCGGCTCATCGAAAAGGTCCGTGTTAATCCAGGCAACTATGCCGATAAGAAGAAGTTTGCATTTATTGATTATACAGACGCGCTTTACCTTGAAGAAATTGAACGCATCCGTGAGCGGTTTACACCGTTGGTCAGGATTTGCAAGGAATATGGTACAGCGATGCGGATCGGTACCAATCACGGGTCACTTAGCGACCGCATCATGAGCCGTTATGGCGATACGGCAATTGGCATGGTGGAAAGCGCAATGGAATTTTTACGGATTGCCCGGGATGAACAATACCACAATATTGTGCTGAGTATGAAGTCGAGCAACCCGCTGGTGATGGTGCAGGCCTATCGCCTGCTGGTACAGACCATGTCATCGGAGTTTAATGAGAACTATCCCCTGCACCTCGGCGTTACCGTGGCCGGCGATGGTGATGACGGCAGAATTAAATCGGCGCTGGGCATCGGTACCCTTATGGAAGACGGAATTGGCGATACCATACGGGTATCCTTAACCGAAGATCCTGAATTCGAACTTCCGGTTTGCCGCGATATTGTCAGTCATTATGCGCCCAGGGAAAAAATTACGGTTACGACCCTGGAAAAAAAGCACCATGAAATTCCAACTGTCGATGTGGTGCCGTATTCTCCTTTCGAATACAAACGGCGTACAAGCGCCGGCGTGATGAATATCGGATCGAATCATGTTCCGGTAGTGATTGCCGATTTTATGGAAGCAGACTCGATCTCGGCGGAAGATCTTCAGCCCATCGGTTATACCTACGACAGCGGTCTGGATAAATGGCATATCGCGGATGCGGCTGCCGATTACCTGTATACCGGAAAAAAACTTCCTGACTTTGGCCTTCCGGGTATGCTCAATGTGATCTGTGACCATGAGGTTTGGGCCGGGAACAAGGATACGGATCGGGTTTTCCCCTTGTTTCAGGCAGAAGAATTCCTGGCTGCAAAGCGCTTTTCATCGCGGGCGAACTTTGTTGCGGTGGATTGTTACCGTGATGGTCTGCTGACCGAAATAATTGATGCGGTAAAAGATCGTAATGATATTGTGCTCTGTCTCTGGTCATCCCATCCATTGCCTATGGCAGCGGTAAGAAGAGCGATGATGGAACTGATGAATTTCGAGATCAG
>JAEYRC010000237.1 GCA_023409675.1 Bacteroidota bacterium | reverse complement strand
GCTTAGCCATGGGAAGGGTATACATGGTATCGAAGAAGAGGATACCGATCATCCAAAGTACAAAAACAGGATATTTCTCCATTTCGATCAGCCGCGTAAAAGGATCGCGCAACAGGAGCAGCAACACGGTAAACAACAGCGATGATCCAAGGATGGAGATGAACAGGGTGTTGTACAGCTTCTGTTTGTCGTAGAGTTGTGCAAAACGGAAATAACTTGTTTCCAGTCCGTAGGTATAAAGTGTATTCAGAAATGGTATGACAGCATAGATCTGTATATACGGATAGGTATTGTTAGGATCATATAGCTGAATACCCAGCAGGCTGATCCCAAAGAACAGGAAGCGGCTGAAAATCCGCGGCACACCATACCATAATGTTTGACCGGCTAACTTTTTTATACTCAAGGGTGACTGCGTTTGAAGGTTCCTGTCAAACAAAAATACAGGATTCGGGCTGCCCGTCAAATTGCTGCCTGTGGATTGAAAATCCGGATATGACGTTATTCGTTTTTATATTCCGAGCTGAATCGGTAACTTTCATAGTGACCTCATTATCTCCTAACCAAAACTAACGATCATGTACAGGATTAGCGCCTTTATTCTTGCTGTACTGCTGTGCAGTCAGACCTATGCCCAACAGGCCAGGGATGGCAGTATAGCCTATAACCGGGGCGATAAAGCGGCCGCCGTCATCGATCTTCCCTATCCGGTAGAAGTGGTGGAACAGGCCTTCCGGGATTATTTTTCCGCGAAAGGCGTAAAGGCCGACAAATCCAGAGGCTTTACACTTTTTCGTGGTGCCAGTCTCGGCGATTCCATTTCGGGTATGGCTGACCTTTATATTAAAGTGGAACGCAAGAGCCGGCAGGAAAAAAACAGTTCACTGGTTTACCTGATACCCGGAAGACCCGGGGAAGATATCTCCACCCGATCTTCTGCCGACCGTGAAAAAATCGAAGACGGAAAATATTTTCTCAATTCCCTCGGCCCGTATTTTCTGCAGAAAAATACCGATTCAGAAATTGATTCGCAGGCAAAACTTTTGCAAACTGCCGAGAAAAAACTGGCGCGTCTGATAGATGAACATACCGATCTGGAAAAACGAATTCGCGCATTGGAGCAAAAGCTTGAAGAAAATAAGCAGGATCAGCAAAAGCAGCAGGAAACCGTTGCCCGGGAAAAAGAAGTGCTTGAAGCGCTGAAACAAAAAAGGCAGAGCCAGGAACAATAGGATTTTCATCTACAGGAATTTTTCTTATTGCCTGTACCGTTTATCCTCTACAAAGCTGCTGTCGGTAAGGGTTTTAAAAAACTCCAGCAGGTAAAATTTGTCAACCGCAGATAAAGGAATTCCTTCTTTTAACAATGGATCGAGTGTGGAGGATGTTGTGATGCCATCCGAATAATGATTCAAAACCTGCATGGGTGTACGAAAGCGACCGTCGTGCATATACGGGAAAGTCAGCATCAGGTTGCGCAGCGAAGGCACCTTGAATTTTAGCGAATCTTCCGGCAACCCGGTGATGCGCATTCTTCCCGCATCCATAATGAAGGGATTCATCTGCAGTCCGTTATTTCTAAAACTCAGGTCAGTAAATAAGGGTTCCTGATGACAGGAGGCACAATTGATCTTAAAAACCTGATAGCCTTTTTCTTCCGCTTCCGAAAACCGGTCGCTACCCCGCATAACCCGGTCGTATTTAGCGTTTGCAGATACCAGTGAGCTCATATACTGCGTCAGGGCATAAAGCATCTGCTGGCTGCTGATCGTTTCATTGCCAAAGGCTTTTCCGAAAAGACGTTTATATTCCGGGTCGGCATTGAGTTTCGCGACAACCGATTCCACCGTTTCGGCCATTTCATTTGATGCGGTAAGCGGCGCCAGCGCCTGAACTTCAATATGGTTGATGCCGCCATCCCAGTGCAGTTCCTTATGCCAGGCCAGGTTAAAAAGGCCCGGTGCGTTACGTGTGGTAAACTGGTTATTGAAGCCATGGCTGAAATCATGGTCATATGTGGCAAAAGCGGCAAACGGCTGATGGCAGGAGGAGCAGGGAAAATTCCCGTCTTTCGATAAAATGCCGTCAAAGAATAATTTCTTGCCAAGGTCAAAACCTTCCTGCGTCAGCGGATTATTGGAAAATGTATACAGAGGTTCGGGCCATCCATCGGGGATGGTTAACCGAAGTGGGGTGAGCTGTCTGCCCCGGTCTTTTTTGGAACAGGCATTAACCATCGCGGTAAGGGCGATCAGCAGCAGGAGGAATATAAAATGTTTTTTACGCATTAGTTACCGGCTTTTACACTGAACATTCCGGCATAATTGTCGGCAAACTGAACCGCCATGTCTCCGGGCATGATTACCACCGGAAAATCCGCGATCCGAATGTTGTGTTTGTCCGAAAACCACTGTTGAACATCGGCTACCAGTTCGGGAAGGTAGGCGGCACCGGAGGCTGTATTTTCCAGCGGCTGCGGCAGTAGCAGGTTGATGCGCCTCGTAACATTGTTCATCCCTGAAAACCCGCCAATATGGTATTCAAACGCGTTATTGATCGTTGCGGCTGCAGGGGAATTGCCTTCCAGTTTGGCCATGATATAGCCGGTTGACCAGGTCCAGAACATGCCATGCAGCGGATCTAGTGCACCGGTTTGGGCTCCACTGTAATTTCGGCTGCTGTCTACTCCCAGGGTAAAACTGATCCGGTCATAACTACCTTCGGGCAGGCTGCCTTGCAGGAGGTTGTTGCCGCCCTGTTGATGATCGACCAGGAAATGATCGTCGCTAAGCCGAAGTTTTCTTTCCACTCCATCCCGTTTATTCCTGAACGTTAGATCTACAATATAATATTTGAAGGCGCTGACGGAAAATGGTTCGCCATGGGCGTTGATATATTGCTGATCATATACCAGCGGACTGGCATCTGAAACAGCGGAAAAGCGAATACTTACCGGATAGGATGGCGGCTCGTCGAGTACCGGTGACTTCTGGCAGGCAACCAGGAGAAAAACGAAAAAAATCAATATTAAAAGGCGGTTCATGGGATGATCAAGGTACGATAATTTAGCGGGAACCGCCAGTGCTCATGCGAAGTTTAAGCTGTTATTACGATCTATACGTAGGGCAAATGACCAGTTTAATCAAAGTCACGGGCGGCACGGAAGCGCTTACGCTCAGACAATATTTTTTTTGCCTGAAATCTTTTTTCTTTCGCGGCTTTTGAAGGCTTGGTGGCAATGCGCGGCTTTTCGGGCCTTAAAGCTTCCAGGATCAGTTGATTCATCTTTTTAATTACTTCCTGTTTATTGCCGAGCTGTGAGCGGTGTACGCGGCTTTTAACCAGTATAGAACCATCGGAATTCAGCTTATGGCGAAGTTTATGGGTGATTCGCTCTTTTTGTGCGGGTGACAGCAGCGCGGATGCTTCCGGATCGAAATAGCCTTCCACCATAGTTTCCACCTTGTTTACATTTTGTCCGCCCTTCCCTCCGCTGCGGGCTGTCTGAAAACGGATTTCTCCGGAAACATCTATCTTCATCCCTTAAAGTTAAGCATTCAGGATATGCGGGTAATCATTCAGCGCGTTCAACAGGCATCGGTTACTATAGAGGGCAGCATTCATGCGCAGATTGGCCCCGGCCTTCTGGTACTGGCGGGTTATGAACCTACAGATACTTTGGCCGATATTGAATATGTTTGTCACAAGATAGCGAACCTCCGCATTTTCAATGATGATGCGGGTATTATGAATAAAAGCATCCTGGAAACAAGGGGAGAAATATTACTTGTGAGCCAGTTTACCCTCCATGCCGCCACCAAAAAAGGCAACCGCCCTTCGTATATCCGGGCAGCGAAACCGGAGCAGGCCATTCCTCTTTATCATCAAAGTATCAGCATGCTGGAAAAATGTTGTGGGAAACCGATAGCAACAGGGGAGTTCGGAGCCGATATGCTGGTAAATCTTTCCAATGATGGCCCGGTGACCATTATACTGGATTCACGGCAGCGCGATTTTTAAATTCAGCAATCATGACAATAGCAGCAGCACAGGAAACCGTCGATAATTGGATTAATACCACCGGGGTCAGGTATTTCAGCGAACTCACCAATTTGGGCATTTTAATGGAGGAAGTGGGCGAGTTATCCCGGATCATGGTACGAAAATACGGCGACCAAAGCGCCAAAGCCGGGGAAGAGAACTCAGAACTGGCCGATGAAATGGCCGATGTTCTCTGGGTATTGCTCTGCCTGGCCAATCAGACCGGCGTTAACCTGACAGATGCCCTGCAGAAAAATCTTGAAAAGAAATCACGGCGTGATGCCCTCAGGCATAAGAGTAACCCTAAGCTTGACAAAAATACCCCTAGTTAAACACAATAATTACCCCTGAAAATAAATAAAATCACCTGTCGCTTATATTAGTTCTGTCAATTTTCCCGATTAAATTTTGATTCCCTGTATCTTTGCCGGCATTATGTTAACCGATACCGTTCGCTTTCAGCAGATTATCGCTCACTGTAAGGAATATGGCTTCATATTTCCCTCCAGTGAAATTTATGACGGACTCAGTGCTGTATACGATTATGGCCAGTGGGGAGCCGAACTCAAACGCAATATCCGCGATTACTGGTGGCGCAGCATGACGCAGATGCACGAAAATATTGTGGGTATCGATGCGGCCATCTTCATGCACCCAACTACCTGGAAGGCCAGTGGGCATGTCGACAATTTCAATGATCCCATGATCGACAATAAGGACAGCCAGAAGCGCTACCGCGTCGATCACCTTATAGAAGGCTATGCCGAAGCGCTGGACCAGGCCGGAAAAAAGGAAGAAGCGGCTACCGTGCTGAAAGAACTGGATCAGTTGCTGGAGCAGAACGATTTTGCTCAGATTAAAACGTATATCGAAGACCATAAGATCACCTGCGGGGTCAGCGGCACCTGCAACTGGACAGAAATCAGGCAGTTTAACCTGATGTTTTCCACCCAATTGGGCAGTGTTAGTGGAGAAGCCGGAGAAATTTTCCTGCGTCCCGAAACCGCCCAGGGTATTTTTGTCAATTTTTTGAATGTTCAGAAGACCGGGCGCATGAAAATTCCATTTGGGATTGCCCAGGTGGGGAAAGCTTTCCGCAATGAAATCGTTGCCCGCCAGTTCATTTTCAGAATGCGCGAGTTTGAACAAATGGAAATGCAGTTTTTTATCCGCCCCGGCACGCAGAAAGAATGGTATGAGTACTGGAAGGAAGAACGGATGAAATGGCACCTGAGCCTTGGCATTTCGGCGGATAAATACCGTTTTCATGATCACGCGAAACTGGCGCACTATGCCGATGCGGCCTGTGATATTGAATACAATTTCCCTATCGGCTTTAAGGAAGTGGAAGGAATTCACTCCCGGACCGATTTCGATTTGCGGAACCACCAGGAGTACAGCAAAAAGAAATTGCAGTATTTCGATACCGAGATCAACCAGAATTACATCCCTTATGTAATTGAAACATCGATCGGGTTAGATCGTACAGTGATGCTGATTCTGAGCGAAGCCTTTGAGGAACAGGACCTTAGCACAGAAGAAAAG
>JAEYRC010000179.1 GCA_023409675.1 Bacteroidota bacterium | reverse complement strand
GCGCTTAAACTTACCGGTGAGCCTGCGACCACTATATCCGGATTATCGGAAGGTATATTGTGGGACTATCGCCAGAATGATGCTTCAGATGCACTCTTAAATCATTTTCAGATTGACAGAAAACTGCTTGCTCCGTTGGTGCCCACCTTCGGACATCAGGGAACTGTAACCAAAGAGGCGGCAGAAACACTTAATCTTCGATCAGGCATTCCCGTTAGCTACCGGGCCGGCGACCAGCCCAATAATGCCTGGTCACTGAATGTATTAAGACCCGGAGAAATTGCAGCAACGGCTGGCACCTCCGGAGTGGTGTATGGTATCTCCGATAAGCCGGTCTATGATGAGCAATCGAGAGTGAATGCCTTCGTGCACGTTAATCATCAGGCTGCAGATCCGCGATATGGTGTGCTGATGTGTATCAACGGAACAGGAAGCCTCAACAGCTGGCTGCGCCGGACTTTCTTTGATACGCTTGATTATGTTCAGATGAATGAACTTGCGGCATCTGTTGCAGCAGGCGCTGACGGTCTTCTGTTCTATCCATTTGGTAATGGCGCCGAACGAATTTTGACCAATCGCGATCCGGGGGCCGGAATCAGGGGCTTGCAGTTCAATCAGCATGGTCGTGGCCATATCGCCCGTGCTGCCCAGGAAGGAATCGTTTATGCCTTTAACTATGGCATGAATATTATGAAGGCGATGGGAATGGAACTGAAAACTATCCGTGCCGGATATGCGAATATGTTCCTCAGCGATATCTTTTCCACCGTGCTGGCCAATACTTCGGGTTGTACAATTGAATTGTATAATACGGATGGCGCCGTTGGTGCAGCGCGTGCTGCCGGACTGGGCGCAGGTATTTTTAAATCAGCAGAGGAAAGTTTTCACGGGATGGAAAAAATCCGCGTCATAGAACCTACCAGTAACCTGGCCGGAATTTATACATCAGCCTATGAAAAATGGGCTGAACATATGCCAAAATAAATGTTCCAACAAGTCAAAGTAACAGAACTACTATGGACGATGATGAGAATTGGAAACTGCTTTTATAATTGTAAATTTGCTAGGTGGAAGAACAAGGATACATAGAAGTTAAAATTGATGGTTTGGTTGGTAATAAACCGCTGAAGCCCATTGATATTGACATTGCTGAAATAAAAGAAATTATCAGTGATGTTGAAACCTTTTTGTACCCAAGTAGGGGCGAGAAAGCTGAACGTCCTCACATTTCATACAAAATAGAAGATGGCTCGGCAAGAAATCTGTTCTATCTGCCAATCTCAGGAGTTTTACTTTTTAATGGTTTAATTACCGAAATTAAGAACAGGGGAAATATTGATTTCCTGGATAATAAAAGAGCCGAAATTATTAATAAATTTCAACGTAAAGCATCGGAAAATAACCTTGAAATTTCATTTTTTAGTTCATCTGCCAAGGAACCACTTTTGAATATTAATAAGGATACAGAATACTTCAAAGTTGCTGCTACCTTCATAGAAACAGAATTTGTTTTGTATGGAAAAATAAATGAAGAAGGTGGAAATAACCCTAATTTCCATCTACTGACTAAAGAATATGGAAAGCTGGTAATTAGTGCCACTGAACAACAACTTTTAGAAGGTGAGAAACGTCTGTTTAAAGTGTATGGGGTTCGGGCAAAGGGCAAACAAAATCTTGTTGATGGAAAACCTTTCGACTTAAAATTGATTGACTATATTACTTATAATCCAAATTATGATGAACACAAACTGGATTTGCTTATCGAAAGAGCCTCAGCCAAGTGGAATCCAATACCCAATGTAGATGTTTGGCTAAGCCAGATAAGAGGAGGTGCGAATGGATAGTGTTTTACTCGACACTTCATTTTGCATTCGGTTGCTGAAAAGCAATGATGTGTTACATCAAAATGCAAAGGATTATTTCAAATTTTTTTTAGAAAAGAAAATTGAAATATATCTTTCTTCCATTGTTGTTGCAGAATATTCTGTAAAAGACGACCCGGCCAATTTGCCTCTTGAATTTGTAAAGATTATACCGTTTGACTTTTTCGATGGACAAACTGCGGGGGAATTTCATTCTATTTTACTTGATCATAAGGCTCAATTAGCAAACATTGAACGAAATGTAATTAAAGATGATTGTAAATTAATGGCACAATTCTTTAACAGAAGGATACACGGTTATGTTACCAAAGACCATAAATCATTCAGTCAAATTATTTCGCCAATACAGTCATTTAAAAATTTTGCAATTGAATTAATTGATATGGAAATTCCGTTGAAGGATTATAAAGGAGAACTTTTTTAAAATCAATTAGAACCAAAAAAGGAAAACCAGACTCGATAATGAAATGAGAATCCGATATTGATTATGATGCAGGCCTACTGGACAAGAAAGCCATTGCAATGAGTGCAGCTTGACATCAAATGCTCAACTTTGGTATTCTATTTAACTACTGTATAAAATTCTACGGACGGAATACTTTTTCCGCACCATCGCAAATACCTGAACCGATATGCGAAACAGCACGATAAAAAGCAAAGAATATTTTCCGGAGATCGGAAAGATCAGCTATGAAGGACAGCATTCGGGTAACCCGCTGGCCTTTAAGTGGTATAATCCCGACCGCCAGGTGGGAGGACGGCGGATGGAAGAATACCTTCGCTTCGCAGTGGCCTACTGGCATTCCTTCTGCAATACCGGCGCCGATCCGTTTGGTCCGGGTACAAAACTCTTTCCCTGGGATGAAGCAGCAGATCCCGTGCAACGCGCAAAAGACAAGATGGATGCCGCCTTCGAATTTATCACCAAACTTGGAATCCCGTATTACTGCTTTCATGATGATGACCTGATCGACGAGGGCAACACCTTATCAGAATATGAAGAACGTATGCGCCTGATCGTTGAATACGCACGTCAGAAGCAAACCGATAGCGGAGTGAAACTGTTGTGGGGAACAGCCAATGTATTTTCACATCCCCGCTATATGAACGGGGCCGCTACCAATCCTGATTTCCAGGTGGTCACCTGGGCGGCCACGCAGGTAAAAACGGCCATTGATGCCACGATCGCATTAGGCGGAGAAAATTATGTATTCTGGGGTGGGCGTGAAGGTTATATGACCCTGTTGAACACCGATATGAAACGGGAAATCGATCACCTGGGTCGCTTTCTTAATATGGCAAAAGACTATGCGCGCCAACAGGGTTTCAAAGGTACCTTTTTCATCGAGCCCAAACCATGTGAACCCACCAAACATCAGTATGATTACGATTGTGCAACGGTAATCGGATTTTTGAAACAGTATGGATTGGATAAAGATTTCAAAATAAATGTTGAAGTTAACCATGCCACCCTGGCCGGGCATACCTTCCAGCACGAATTGCAGGTGGCCGCGGATGCCGGTATGCTGGGCAGTATTGATGCCAACCGGGGTGATGCACAGAATGGCTGGGATACCGATCAGTTTCCCAACAACCTGAACGAGCTGACAGAGGCTATGCTGATTATTTTAGAAGCCGGAGGCTTTGCCGGAGGAGGTATAAATTTCGATGCCAAAACCCGGCGCAATTCAACCGATCCTGAAGACCTTTTCCTGGCGCATATCGGGGGCATGGATGCCTTCGCCCGCGCACTGGTGATCGCCGATGAGATCATTCAGAAATCAACCTACAAACAATTCCGGGCTGAGCGGTATGCAAGCTTTGATACCGGTAAGGGAAAAGAGTTTGAAGAAGGTAAGCTTAGCCTTGAGGCATTGCGTTCGCTGGCCCTCGAATACGGTCCGCCACAGCAGCGCAGTGGCAAGCAGGAGTGGCTGGAAAACCTGATCAATAATTTCATCTAGCTGTAAACAGCAGCGAAATTTATTTAAGGTTGAAGGAAAACGATGCCTTTGCAAAAGAATAGCGTTTATTACGGTATGGGCTATTCGCAGTTCCCTCCCGCAAGTGCGTCCAGCATGGGTTTTATTGCTTCAAAAAGCGGTCGGGTTGGCGTTTTGGCTGGTCCTTTGATAAATATAACCGCGCTATAGTTTCGGCATTGATCGAGCCAAGGCCAGATGCCCTGCTGGGCCGGACTTGTGAATACGGTGGGCTTTCCCTCACGGTTTTTCGTTATTATCCAACTGCCTGCTGAGGGAGAAAATCCTGCTGCAAATTCGGGACTATACACCATCTTACTTTTTTCAGCCCATAAGGAAAGTATAACCTGAACGGATTCCGGCGTCAATACGGTTTTTCCATTGAGCGTACCCCCCTGCATCAGCATATTCATAAAACGGATGTAATCTGCCGGACTGGTTTTGGCTCCTGAAAACGGACTGACCGAATATTCAGCAGTGAAGGTGCTTTTGCGCATCCCCAGCGGCCGGAAGATTTTTTCTGTCATTAAGCGATCAAAACTTTTTTTACCGACCACTTCCAGCACCCGACCGGCAATGCTGAGACCGATCTGGTTGTAATTATAATCGATGCCCGGATTGTTCAGGATCTCCCGTTTGGATGCATACGAATCAACTTCCTCTTCCAGCGATTCAAACCTGCTTTTTTTGATCATTCGGGTAAGTCCGGCTTTATCACCTTCAAGACCAGTGGTATTTTCCAGGCAGTGCCGTATGGTGAGGTATCCTTTGGCATATTTTTCAAAAATGGGCAGGTAGCGGGCTACAGGATCATCCAGGGATATTTTGCCCTGGTCAACATAATGCATCACCAGTGCGGCTGTAAACCAGGCTCCTGCCTCTCCAACAGATTCCTGGGTATTGATATTGTATTCACCGGTGGCTTTCTGGTATAAAAGACTGTCTCCCTTCCAGGCCATGACCACCATGTTGCCTGCATAATTTTTGCTTTGTTGATCAATGTAGCGGTCGAGTTCTCCGGATTGAGCGCTGCCGGTATGATAGAATAGCAGGAAAATCAGTCCGATACTGCATTTCAGGCAGTCTGAAAGCGATTTATACGACATTGTTACCGATGTTTTGCTTTGGAGTATTATTTGAAATAAAGGATCAAGTTACTGGTTAGGCTGCAGCATTTAAAATAAAGTTGCTGTTCTTTTCCGGAATACCTTATCATAACATTTTATTATGAATCTGAACAATTTTACGATCAAAGCGCAGGAAGCTGTTGCCCAATCGCAGCAGATCGCCTTTAATAACCAGCATGCGAATATCGAATCAGAACATCTGTTGAAGGCCTTATTATCGGATAAGGATTCACCGATCTTATTCCTGCTGAAAAAGAATAATGTGAACATTCCTTTTCTGGAATCCAAACTGGAAGAAAGTATCACGAAGTTACCCCGTATTCAGACCGGCGAACCGGCCCAGTCGCTGAGTCGCGAACTCAACAATATATTGTTGCGTGCCGGAGCCGCATTGAAATCCTTCAATGATGAGTTTGTCAGTGTTGAACATTTACTGCTGAGTATTGTTATGGGAAATGATAATACCGCCAAGTTGCTAAAGGATGGCGGGCTATCTGAAAAAGGCTTAACCTCCGCGATTAAGGATCTGCGTAAAGGAGCAACCGTATCTTCCCAAACCTCGGAAATGCAGTTCAATGCCCTGAACAAGTATGCGAAGAACCTCAACGAAATGGCCAGAGCCGGTAAACTGGATCCGGTAATAGGCCGGGATGAAGAGATCCGCCGGACCCTGCACATACTGTCAAGGAGAAGTAAGAATAACCCCATATTGGTGGGAGAACCCGGGGTGGGTAAAACCGCCATAGCGGAAGGACTCGCCCATCGTATTGTCAACGGCGATGTTCCCGAAAACCTCAAAAGTAAAATTATCTATGCCCTGGATATGGGCCTGCTGATTGCCGGCGCGAAGTATAAAGGAGAATTTGAGGAAAGATTGAAATCAGTGGTTAAAGAAGTGGGAGACAGTGATGGCGAAATCCTGCTCTTTATTGACGAAATCCACACCCTCGTGGGTGCGGGTGGGGGTGAAGGGGCTATGGATGCCGCGAATATTCTTAAACCTGCACTGGCACGTGGAGAACTGCGTGCAATCGGTGCCACGACCCTCAATGAATACCAGAAATTTTTTGAAAAAGATAAAGCCCTGGAAAGACGCTTTCAAAAAGTAACTATAGGCGAGCCTTCGGTGGAAGATGCTATCTCCATCCTGCGCGGACTGAAAGACCGTTATGAAACGCATCACCATGTACGCATAAAAGATGAAGCGATTATCGCTGCGGTTGAACTTTCACACCGCTATGTTACCGACCGATTCCTTCCCGATAAGGCTATCGATTTGATCGATGAAAGTGCCGCCAAACTACGGCTCGAAATGAATTCAATGCCCGAAGAACTTGATGAACTCGAGCGAAAAATCCGTCAGCTTGAAATCGAGCGGGAAGCCATCAAACGGGAGAATGATGATGTGAAGCTGAAAGAATTAAACACTGAAATATCCAACCTGGCTGTTCAGCGCGACACACTGAAATCGAAGTGGCAGGAAGAAAAGGAAATAGTGGAAAAAGTTCAGAATGCGAAAGCCGCTATAGAGGCACTTCGCCAGGAAGCTGACCAGGCAGAGCGGAACGGAGATTATGGAAAAGTGGCGGAGATCCGTTATGGGAAGATCCAGGCCGAAGAAAAGGTAGTACAGGATAACAGTGCTTTACTGGATACACTCAATGAAAAACGGCTGTTGAAGGAAGAAGTGGATGCGGAGGACATTGCTGAATCAGTGGCAAAAGCGACCGGTATTCCCGTGAGCAAAATGTTGCAAAGTGAGCGGGATAAACTGTTGAACCTTGAAGATGAACTGCATAAGCGGGTAGTTGGACAGGAAGAAGCCATTACTGCTGTTTCCGATGCTATCCGCCGAAGCCGCGCCGGGCTGCAGGATCCCAAAAAACCTATTGGTTCCTTTATTTTCCTGGGTACTACCGGTGTGGGTAAAACCGAGCTGGCCAAAGCCCTGGCTGAATATCTTTTCGATGACGACAGCATGATGACCCGGATTGATATGAGTGAATACCAGGAAAAGCACAGCGTAAGCCGGCTGGTGGGTGCACCTCCGGGTTATGTGGGATACGATGAGGGCGGACAGTTAACAGAAGCCGTTCGGCGTAAGCCTTACAGTGTGGTATTACTGGATGAAATTGAAAAGGCACACCCCGATGTTTATAACATTCTGCTGCAGGTACTCGATGATGGCCGGCTGACCGATAATAAAGGTCGCGTGGTGAACTTCAAGAATACCATCATTATTATGACCAGCAATATGGGCAGCCAGATCATCCAGGATAATTTCGAAAATATCACCGATGACAATCTGGAAGAAACCGTAGAACGTACCCGGGTGGAGGTAATGAATGTATTGAAACAAACGATCCGGCCCGAATTCCTGAACCGGATTGATGAGGTGATCATGTTCCAGCCGTTGATGCGGAAGGAAATCCGGAAAATCATCTCTATACAACTGGAAAATCTGCGGAAGCTGGAAGCGCAATCGGGTATCTCACTGGAATTCAGTGATTATCTGCTCGATTTTCTGGCAGAAAACGGATTTGACCCTCAGTTTGGAGCCCGTCCGCTGAAACGATTGGTACAAAAAGAGATCGTAAATCCACTCAGTAAGAAGCTTTTAACAGGAAATTTAGATAAATCTAAGCCCGTTTTGGTGGATGTATTCGATAAAACAGTAGTTTTCCGGAATGAGTCCGGAGAAACCGTGCGCTGAATCGGAACTCATGGTTAAACATCAAAATTCAAAAAATTACAGGATCCTGTGGTCCTGTAATTGGCATTTCACCCGCTGAACCCTGGTTGGCAGGTATCTTTTTATCATGTGAAATGAACCGTCATTTCACCTAAATCATATAATAAATGGCAATGAATTCAAAACCAATCGAGATCATCGCTCCCAAGGAGTTCTGGGTTGGAGAAAAAAACGCGGCAGTAGTATTGGAAGAATTTGGCGATTATGAAGATGAGGCCTGTGCGAAAGCCAATGAGATCGTAAAGAAATTGTTATCCGCCTTTGAAGGCAATATCAAATTTATTTTCCGGCATTTCCCGCTGACCCGGATACACCAGCGTGCACAGAAAGCCGCGGAAGCTTCTGTAGCTGCCGCCCAGTCGGGAAAATTCTGGGAAATGCACAATATGCTTTTTGAACACCGCCGTAACCTGGGAACGATCAGTCTGAAAGAATATGCCAAGGAAGTTGGGGTTGAAAATAAACGCCTCCTAACGGAACTGGTCGATTCGGTATATGGCTGGTCGGTGAAGAATGACCTGCTCGAAGGACTTGACCTGGGTGTTCGTGAAGTACCTGCATTTTTCATCAACGGCGAACGCTATACTGGACGCATCACTTACGAAGGACTGAAGAAAGCTATTGCTGAAAAGATCAATACCAAAGGAAATAAAGTAAAGCAACGGGCCTGAACCTGATTATCCGCTGATCATTTATGCTGAAGGAAGAGGATTACCTCCGGTTAAAAAATCATATCGGCCGTTTCATGCCGGAAATAGAAGAAGAATGGGCTTTTTTGAAGCCCATTCTTTATGAACGGAAGCTGTTAAAAGACGAATTTTATGCCCGCAAAGGACGTCATGCCAATGAAGTAGCCTTTATTCTCAAGGGGTCGATGCGGCAGTTTTATACACATCACGATGAAGAAAAAACAACGTATTTTTTCTTTGAAGATCACTTGGTCAGTGCCTATATGAGCTGCATCAGCGGCAAACCTTCGGAGCTTTCCATCATTGCCATGACCGACTGCCGTTTGTTGGCTTTTCCCTATTCGGATCTGAAGCAGTTATATGCGACCCGGCCGGCTTGGGAAGGTTTCGGCCGGCGCATTGCCGAATACCTCGCCATGGGCCTGGAAGAACGGATGGTGGATCTGCTCATGCTTTCTCCTGAGGAACGTTACCTCCGGTTGCTGAACAGCAACAAACATAAAATTATTGAAAGGATACCCCAGCAATACATTGCCAATTACCTCGGTATCACCCCGGTAAGTTTAAGCCGCATCCGCAAACGTATTTTGAAGTAAACCAGGTTGCTGCTTCGTTTCTACTTAATACGTGTTGTTTAGTTTTTCTGAATAACGGCTTATCATTTTCCTTTTATCGTTAAATGAAACAAAGAGGATAAAGATTTGTATTCAGAAACTAAAGGATTGTACTGCATTAATTCTTATCTTTTGTTAATTCGGGCAGGGTGGTAATCAGCGGATATTTGTAAAAAATATACGTTATGAAAAAATGGTTACAATCAGAGGAATTGATCGAATTGACTGCCGCCCTAATACTCGTTTACCTGCTGCCTTATTCTTTGCCCTGGTGGGGATGGTTCGCGTTGTTTTTCGCACCGGATATCAGTTTCATTGCATACGCTGCAGGTCCACGCATCGGCGCGCTCGTGTACAATGTTTTTCATCATAAAGGGGTATGTCTTTTACTTGCAGGCATGGGAATTATAACTGCTAATCCATTGCTTATCTCATCAGGCGTTTTGATTTATGGTCACGCCAGTTTCGACCGCCTGCTGGGCTATGGATTAAAATATCCGGATAACTTTAACCATACTCACCTCAGTTAAAATTATTCGAAAGCGTAAAAAGCATGATTAGAATGAATGGCTACAATACAATTTGATGGGACTGAAGATTGTCGGGTTAACCTTATTGGTACTCACGGTGTCATTGTTATGGTGTCCTCAAATTCAGGGGCAGGTTGATACTGATCCGGAAACTAAACCCGATACTTTTTTTCTGTTGAAGTATAAAGGGTTGCTGGGCAAACTTGCTCAGAATATTTTGGTCGATACGGCTTCGGGTGAACCTGAACTGCAACGGAATGAAAAACGCTTTCTCCGCTATGAAGGCAGGCCGATCCGCAACATCATTATTCAAACGCTTGAATTCGGTACACCCATCAGTGATACTACCACCAAACTCCGGAATACCCTTATCAATATTTCCAATAGCCTGCATCGCCAAACCCGTAAATACATTATCAGGCGAAACCTGTTTTTTAATGAGCGTGAAAAGCTGGTGCCATTTCTGGTGGCCGATAATGAACGCCACCTCCGCGAACAACCCTATTTCCGTGATGCGCGCATATTCATCCGTCCGGCAGCCGGAATGCGCGACTCGATTGATGTTTTTGTGGTGACCAAAGATGTACTTCCGTATGGCGGATCCTTCAACTTCTCCTCGTTTACCCGCATGGAAGCCGCTGCCCGCAACGATAATTTTCTGGGCTGGGGCGACCGCCTGCAAATTCGTGGTCTTTTTGATATGGACCGCAGCGACCATTTTGGGTACGGCGCGGAATATATCAGCCGCAATATTGCCGGAACCTTTATCGATGGTACGCTCGGTTTCAATACCGCGGCGCCAACGATGAATACCGGCCGTAAAGAGGAGGTTACCATTTACGCGGGACTGGTAAAACCTCTGGTTCATCCTTATATGCGATGGACCTATGCGCTTGAAGCGGGATATCACAATACCCAAAATATGTTTGTGGCCGACTCTTTCTATAGGTCCGACTTCCGCTATGCCTATACGAACCTTGATGCCTGGGCAGGCTATAATATGCAGGTAAATGCGGATGCCGACAACAGCAGTGAGCAGCGGTTGAGAACCCTGCTGGGGTTGCGGGTTCTGGAACAAAAGTTCAGTGAAATTCCACTGCGTTATGAAAATGAATATTTCTTCCGCTATACCGATGTTACCGCTGTACTTGGCTCCTTATCCATTTTCCGGCAGGATTTCTACAAAACACGGTATATCTATGGTTTCGGACGAACAGAGGATGTACCGGAAGGAATTGATGTTTCGCTAACTACCGGCTGGACCCAAAAGCAGGGCAGACCCCGGGGCTATACCGGCCTGGATATGCAACTCAATTATTTTTCAGCAAAAAATCACTACTTCGACTATACATTACGGTTAGGCGGCTTCACCCGCGATCAGCGCTATGAGGATATTGATCTATTTGTGAATATGAATTATTTCACGGATCTGCGAAAACTCGGCAGCTGGCGGCAGCGTACATTCATCAGCGCGAATGTTACCGCTCAGTTCAATACTGTAATTAATGAACCGCTGTTTCTTCAAAGTCGCTTTGCCATGCCCGAATTCAGGAGCGATTCATTGCTGGGCGGCAACTTTCGTTCAACCCTGAAAGCTGAATCGGTCTTCTTCAACAACTGGTCGCTGGCATCATTCCGTTTTGCCCCCTTTGTTTTTGCGCATGGCACCTGGCTCGATAACAATACCGGTATTGATAAGAAGTTCTTTACGAGCATCGGTGGGGGATTGCGCACCAGAAATGAAAGCCTGATATTTGGAACACTTGAATTCAGGGCGTTTTATTTTCCGGGGAGAAATCTTAGAAACGAGTATTTCCGATTTGAGTTTGCCACCAACCTGCGGTTTACCTATCGCACCGCTACAATTCGTAAACCTGAATTTATAGTGGTGAATTAAGGAGGGATAAAAAAAGGTCCCTTTTTACAAGGGACCCAGAATCTTTTTACGAATTCCTACGCCGGGATTATCCGGTTCAGGTACAATGGGTATATTCTCAGCTGTTACGATGTGAAAGCACCCCTATAATCGCAAAAAGATTTTAATACTTATGATCATAAAAATTTTGTGCCATTAACTTCAAACTAACCATTCTGATTCTCAACATAAAACCGGGGAAATAATGCCGCAAAAATCATCTCAATATGGCAAATCTTTGGACAGTGTATTTAGCGCTAAGCCGGCTATTTTAAGTACCTTTGAAAGGATTACATAATTAAAAAAAAGATATGGCTGAACAACAGGACCAACACAACGAAAGACTTCAACAGGATAACCAGGGCAATGAGGGTGACTTTACCCCCGATAAAAAAGCGCCTGCTGCTGAACCTAAAGCGACAAGTACTATAAAAAGAAGTGTATGGACTGAAGTGCACGACCAAACCATAGAACAATTGCGCGAAAAGTCAAAAGAACGCCTGAGCAATCTTCCCGGTAATTCTCCGGAAAAACAGGGCGAATAATATACTGAATACTCCATCTCGGGAATGAGCGCCCGGAAATATTTCCTGGATTTTACGGCTGGTGCCGGTTTTGATTAAATACTAGAAAATTCGTTTATACGTTTATCAGGAAATAATTATCAATTCCCTTCATCTTATGAAACGTTCCGTTCCTGTTTTATTATCCATGTGTATGCTGACACTGGGATTGTGGTCTTGTCTTGGAAATAATACACTGGCTGAAACAGGATCACCGGATGTGGCCTATTCTGATTCCCTGCCGGAACTTTCCGATACATCCGGCACGACACAGCCGGTAGCAGCAACTCCGGTATTGGACACTGCCTTGTTCGACCGAAAACTGGTTCACATAACCAATGGCGACAGTTCTGGTAAATGGCCGGTAAAAACCGCCTATCCGCTCCCCGGCGCTATACTGCCATTTAAGCGCATTATTGCGTACTATGGCAACCTGTATTCAAAGCAGATGGGTATTTTAGGAGAATTGCCCCGCAAAGAAATGCTTGCCCGCTTACAGCAGGAATCTCAAAAATGGGAAGCTGCCGATAGCCTAATGCCTGTACAGCCTGCATTGCATTACATCGCTGTTACTGCACAGC
This sequence comes from Bacteroidota bacterium, assembly GCA_023409675.1. GTDB lineage: Bacteria > Bacteroidota > Bacteroidia > Chitinophagales > Chitinophagaceae > Flavitalea. The sequence goes on along the minus strand of JAEYRC010000179.1, from coordinate 7,460 downwards.
AAACGCCGGGTAAAGCGAAGAAGTACCGCCTCAGAATGCCTTTTCACCAGATCGATTCTGTTCTGTCGATGGCGCGGGAAATCGATGCTATCGTATTTCTCGATATTCAGGTTGGATTAGGAACCCTGCAGGAAGAGATCCCTGAACTGGAACAGTACCTGAAGTTACCAAATGTTCACCTGGGAATTGATCCGGAGTTTTCCATGAAAGGGGGACAAGCCCCCGGAAAAGTTGTTGGTTCATTCAATGATGCGGATATCAATTATGCCACCGAATACCTGGCCAAACTGGTTCGCGAGAATAATCTGCCGCCCAAAATTCTGATCCTCCACCGCTTCACCCAGGGTATGGTAAAAAATACTCCGAATATTAAAACCCGCCCCGAAGTGCAGATCGTTATGCATATGGATGGATGGGGAGAACCAGCAAAAAAAGTCAATACTTACCGCCAGTACATTTATAAGGAGCCGGTGGAATTCACTGGATTTAAGATCTTTTTTAAGAACGATCTGCGACCTGCCAACAGCAGGCTGATGACTCCTGAAGATCTGCTTAAATTAAAACCTGCGCCGGTGTATATTCAATATCAATAAGGTTGTATAGATCCGGCAAAAAGCAGCCCAACTGATTCCCGGCTGACAATGTATTACTGAAGTTTGCGGATAACGATATAGGCCAGAATGATCAGCGCGATGATCAGTATTACGGCAAGATAGGTCCAGGGGTTATTTCTGATACGGCGACTTTCACGGCGTTCTTTTTTGGCGGCGATGAATTTTTTCAGGTCGAGGTTCAGTTGTTCAACATATCCCGGAATTGCTGAAGGCTCCCGGATCTCCTGCAAACCTTCCACCGCGTCGTGGGTAAAATCATTTTCGGCTATCCATACTTCAACATCATGCTTCTCCTTACCCGACAATTTACCGCTGAGGTAGTCCATCAGCTTTTGATTGTCGATGTCTTTATTACTGTTCGATAATATGTTCAGCAAATCACTCATAACGGTATATCCAATTGATCATAGTTTTTTTTCGAGCTGAATTCTGAGGTTTCGTTTACCATTCTGAATATAACTTTTTACCTGCATTAGCGTGAATCCGGTTTGTTCCGCTACTTCCTGATAGGTTTTTTTATCGAGGTAAAAGAGGGTCAGGCAGGTGCGTTGTTCGTATTGCAGTTCCATCAGGCTTTCATTCATCAGGTTGAGGGTCCGGTCTTTTTCCTGATGCGTTGCTTCTCCTGAATAATCCGGAGCGGCGGAAAGCATTTCTTCGCGGATCTCCACTTCCCGTTGCCCCGACTTTTCCCGCAGTTTCATGAGGCAGTGGTTTTTTGCTACCATATACAACCACGACTTCATGTATTCGACCCGGTATTTATGCAATTCGGTGATCGCTTTCAGAAATACCTGCTGTACACTGTCCCGCGCTTCTTCCTCATTCTTGAGGTATTTCATACATACCCCGAAGAGCAGTAGGGTATAGCGTTCCAGGATGATACCCAACCAACGGTTGTCTTTATCCCTGCTGAATTTTTCCAGCAGTTCCTGATCGGTCATCTGTTCGTACCGCTTATTATTCACGATGGTAAATTAATACATTCTGCGCGGAATTCAACGGGTTCCAATGCATTTCAGGAAACGATAAGATACTATATTTTCCAGTGCTAAACCTTATGCGATGGATAGCATTTTCCGTACGATACCTGGTGTAGGTATTACCAGAGTTTACGCCAGGCGTTCAGGATCAGCTTATCCAATTCCAGCATCTTAAGGGCTGTAAACAACAATAGAATTCCAAAAAATTTCTTAAGCATTACCCGGTCAATCCGGATAGCGATATGGCTTCCAAAGTAAGCGCCGGCAATAAAGCCGATGGCGATAATACCCACAATTCGAAAATCAATGGGCACACCCATTTGCCGGCATTCTTTAAAATAGGTGAGGAAGCCCAGTATCACTACGGGAAAGGTTAGCACGCCCAGTGAGGTGCCCTGGGCCTGGTGTTGCGTGTACCCTAAAAAATAGACCAACGCCGGAACAAGTATTATTCCTCCACCGATGCCGACCATACCGCTGAGCATACCGGCGGAAATGCCGATTAACACAATGATTAGAATATCCTGTACAGCCATTCCCGGTGGTTTCATATAAGTTCAATACATATTAGCGCTAAGCATTGCGAAAAGTTTCCTTATACAGGCTGATGGCATCTTCCACAATCTTTAATGCGGTATGCTTATCGCCAAACTTTTCCACTACAACGGTCTTGTTTTCCAGTTTTTTATATTCCTGAAAGAAATGCCGCATCTCATCAAAGAAATGTTTGGGCAACTCTTCAATGTTATTATAATGTTTTACGCTCGGATCCGTATTGGCAACAGCAATGATCTTATCATCCGCCTCACCACTGTCGATCATCGGCATCACCCCGATCACTTTAGCTTCCATAAGGCACATTGCCTGAACAGATTGCGAGGTAATGACCAGGATATCCAGCGGATCTTTATCCTCACCATAGGTTTGAGGTATAAATCCATAATTGCAGGGATAGTAGAAGGAAGAGTAAATGATCCTGTCGAGCTTCAGCAGACCGCTGGCTTTATCGATTTCATATTTTGCCCGGGATCCCTGAGGAATTTCTATAACGGCATTGACTATGCGGGGAGCGTTTTCTCCGGGAGAAATTCCATGCCAGGGATGTGAAACAGTGATCATATGCTGATTTGATTGGTAAAATGAAAAAATTTCAGAAAACAGAAAGGCCGTACGTACAACAGTATTCAGTGCTTTAATGAATATCTTTCAGGTCAACCTGCCAGTAATCACCGCTACGCACGATTTTTATAAAGGTGGTATCATCCTGCTTATAACTATTCGTATAGATATAATTTACCACAGAATCATTCACCGGTTCAATGCGTACCGGACGTATCTGCGCTTCGCGATAGGCCCGTTTTTCTTCCGCGCTCAATTGCTGATATTGCTGGCGCCACATATTGAATACATAATCGTTAGAACTGTCGCGCAGTAAATAGAAGGTTGCCTTTTGCATATCCCCGTCAAGCGATGCCCGGATAAATTCTCTTCCGGCATCCTGTGCATCGGTGGCATGCGAATAGCGCGTATCCGACTGGCAGGAATACAACACGATGAAAATGAAAAGTACAGCAGGTAGTCTCATAAAGCAAATGTAAAGAAGACCACGCAATATGATGCAAGGATTCCGATTACCTCATCTTATTCACCTGCTGACGAACCATCTTTATCCTGATCTTTGCGCTGCCGGTTTCTCCAGGGCTGATGGGGCTGATCGGGCTCCGTTTCAGCTGCCTTATCATAGGCTTTGATGATCGCTTTCACCAGGCGGTGTCGCACCACATCGTCTTCATCCAGTTCGATCTGGGCGATCCCATCAATATTTTTCAATATACGCGTGGCCTTGATCAACCCACTCCGTTGATTTTTCGGAAGGTCAACCTGCGAAAGGTCACCGGTAATGATGGCCTTGGCATTGGCGCCGATACGGGTCAGAAACATCTTCAACTGCAGGTCGGTGGCATTCTGCGCCTCATCCAGAATTATGAACGCATGATCAAGCGTACGACCGCGCATATAGGCGAGCGGGGCAATTTCTATTACCCGCGTGCTCATGTAATACCCCAGCATGTCGGCCGGAATCATATCATCCAGCGCGTCGTAGAGCGGGCGCAGATAAGGATCGATCTTTTCTTTCAGATCTCCCGGTAAGAAACCCAGGCTTTCACCGGCTTCCACGGCAGGGCGGGTCAGTATGATCTTCTTAACGCTTTTATTCTTTAAGGCACGAACAGCCAGCGCAACTGCGGTATAGGTTTTACCCGTACCCGCAGGTCCAACAGCAAATACCACATCGTTTTTTTCCGCGTAATGCACCAGTTTTTTCTGATTGGCCGTACGGGCCCGAACCGTTTTACCATTCGGCCCGAATACCAGAACATCATTGGGGTGCCGGTCGATAAAATTATCCACCGTTTCAGCATCATCACCACCGAGAATCTGTTCGAAATAATTCTCACTCATGTGGCCATTTCGCTGCAGGTACTGAATAATCAGTTCGATCTTTTCCTTAGCCGATTCAATATGTTCGGGAGCACCGCTCATTTTAAGCTGCGTGCCGCGGGAAAGAATTTTTAAAAGGGGAAATTTCTTTTTTAAGATATCCAGTTTGCCGTTATTGACTCCAAAGAATTCGATAGGGTTAACGGTTTCAAGATTAATGATGGTGTCAGTCAAGGGTATGCTATTTAGTTTGAAAAATCGGTCCGGCCATCTATTCCAAATATAATTTTCTCCGGGCAGGAAGTCAAAGTAACTTATGCACAGCTTGGGGAAATGTAAGGCCGAAACTGCAGCCTGTCTGTGCAACCCGATAGGCTGTCAGCAGGTGCTGTTTTCCTGAAATATGAAGTAGTAAAAGTCAGGCCAGGCTTTCGCCGGATAGTTTGATCTCAAAGAGTTCCGCCATCTTTCCGGCGCGCCATTTGGCTTCTTCAGCAAGTTTGCCGCTGAACAGGGAATCTACGGTTTCCGTGAACAATTCCATCCAGCGGTCGAAATGCCGGTGATCTATGCCCAGCCCGCGATGTACCGGAAAAGGACTTCCATAATAGGTGCGCTCTTCCAGTAATACGGTCTGCCAGAAAGTATACATCCGCGCGAGGTGTTCAGGCCAGCGATCGCTGATCCGCTGGTCAAAGACTGGTCCCAGTACAGCATCTTTTCGAACCTTATCGTAAAAGGTATCTACCAGCAATTTTATATCGTCAAGTACGGTAATTTCAGGTTTCATTGCATGATTATTTATCCGGTGAATTCATTTTCCTGCACTGCCGGCAGACATCGTTTTAACACTACCTGGCCTGCTGATAATTCGCTATCGAATTTAGCCGGCGGGCAGTTCTGTAAAACATTCCATATGGATTTGCGGATCCGCTCAAACTCATCATGAAGCGGGCAGGGCAGCGATGCATTACATTCCTCCAACCCCAGCGCACATCCGGAGCGCAGGCTGTCGCCATCAATCGCCAGGACCACTTCCGACAAGCGTGATTGTTCCGGGTTATCAATATAAAATCCTCCATGCGGTCCTTTTATGGAGCGGATCACCTCCTTTCTGCTGAGCAACTGCAGAATTTTTGCCAGGAAGGGTTCCGGGGCGCCAATAGCTTCAGATATTTCACCAATGCCACAACGTTTGCCAGCCGCCGAATGCTTACCGATATAAATCGCCGCGCGAAGGCCGTATGTACAGGATTTGGAAAACATCCGCAAAAGTACAATAATAAAGGATAAAATTATCTTTTATTGATAGAGCCGCATCCTGAGAATCTTTTACCGCAATGACAGGTTGGTGAATTGAAAAAGGCCGCCCGGATTGGGACGGCCTCTCATGTGAAGAGGTTCCGAGCGGATTCGAACCGCTGTAGGAGCTTTTGCAGAGCTCAGCCTAGCCACTCGGCCACGGAACCAATTTTTGGAACCCGTGCAAAAGTAGGGTATTTTTGAACATATTCAAGAAAGAGTAAATCTTAAACCCTGACTTTTTCACCGCTTTTCCGGCGTTAAATTCTGTCCATGCGCATCCAGGAATCTGAACTGATCCTCAATAACCGCGGAGCGGTATATCACCTCGATCTGCTCCCTGAAGAACTTGCCGACACGATTATTACCGTTGGCGATCCCGACCGGGTAGAACTGGTCAGCCTTTTTTTTGACCGGGTTGAAGTGAGGCGGCAGCACCGTGAATTCATTACCCATACCGGCTGGATAGGCAAAAAACGGTTATCGGTGATCTCCACCGGAATCGGACCGGATAATATTGATATTGTATTGAATGAACTGGACGCGCTGGTGAATATTGATTTGGTGGAACGGCAGATCCGGCCCGAACTCAAATCGCTCCGGATCATCCGTATTGGCACATCGGGCTCACTGCAGGCCGATATACCCGTTGATGCGTTTGTTGTTTCGACTATGGCTATTGGTTTGGATAACCTGCTGAACTTTTACACCATACAGCGGAATGAAGAAGAAAAGCAGGTATTGCAGGCATTTGTCACCCAAACCGGTATTGCGCCCCAGGTCACCAACCCCTATATTGCCACAGCTTCACCGGCATTGCTGAAACGTTTTGGACAGGATGTTTTTCATGGAATAACGGTAACCTGTCCGGGTTTTTACGGACCCCAGGGCCGTATCCTGCGCCTGGGACTCACACAGCCCCAACTCATTGATTCCCTGACCGCATTTTCCTTCGGACCTTTCCGGATCACCAATTTTGAAATGGAAACTGCTGCCATATATGGACTGGGACACATCCTCAATCATCAGTGTTTATCGCTGAACGCTATTGTGGCCAACCGGATTAACGGAACATTTACGGCCGATGGCTTAAGAACGGTGAACCGGCTGATCGGTACTACACTTGAAATCCTGAGTGCTTCTTCTGATAGTTAATTCGTTCAAATTGAAATACTATAGCTTTGCGATCCAATAAAAATATATGGAATTAGAATTTTATAAATACCAGGGAACAGGAAACGATTTTATCCTCATCGATAACCGCGATAATAAACTCGGGGATATCGGAGTGGAAAAAATCCGCTTCATGTGCAACCGCCGCACCGGTATTGGTGCAGACGGACTGATGCTGCTCAACAGCCGGGAAGGTTATGACTTTGAAATGAAATATTATAATGCCGATGGAAATGAGGGCAGCATGTGTGGAAACGGAGGACGCTGCCTGGTGAAGTTTGCCTATAACCAGGGAATGCGTAAAACCACTTTTCATTTCCTGGCTGTCGACGGGCCTCATGAAGCGGAAGTAGATGAAGATGGTATTGTAAGCCTGAAAATGAAAGATGTTGATCATATTGAAACCCGTAAGGCTGACCTGATCATTGATACCGGATCACCACATTATATCCGGCAGGTAAAAGAGCTGAAGGATCTTGATGTATTTACAGAAGGCCGCGATATCCGGAACAACACGGAATTTGCGGAAAAGGGAATCAACGTCAATTTCGTTGAAGCGGTGAATGACGATGAAATTTTCGTTCGTACCTACGAACGTGGTGTAGAAGATGAAACACTGAGTTGTGGAACCGGTGTAACGGCTGCCGCACTGGCCTTTCATCATAATGAAAATGGCTTCAATGAAGTCATTGTGCATACCCGGGGAGGCCGGCTGAGTGTGGAATATGAACGGGGAATAAACGATTCCTATAAAAACATCTGGCTTTGCGGACCCGCGGAGGAAGTTTTTCAGGGCAGGATATCCCTGGATGATTAAATTCGTAAATTATCGGGGTTATGCTGATCAAAGAGAGGAAGAGGCCATACCGATTTATTCTTGTTCTATAATAAATCATCTGCATGATCCAGTATTTTAAACATAGCGAACAAAAGACCATGGCCATCA
>JAEYRC010000174.1 GCA_023409675.1 Bacteroidota bacterium | reverse complement strand
CCTTTAGCGCTGATAATACCTGCGGTAACAGTAGCTTCCAGGTTCAGCGGATAACCTACAGCCAGCACCCACTGACCAATCTTCACTTCATCAGAATTGCCATAGAGCATGAAGGGCAGATTTTTCGCGTCGATTTTGATCACAGCAAGATAACTGCTGGGGTCAGCGCCGATCAGTTTTGCCTTGAACGATTTTTTATTGGAAAGCGTAACCGTGATCTCATCGGCTCCAGCGATTACGTGGTTGTTAGTGACGATATAACCATCTTCACTGATTATGGCCCCTGATCCGGATGCGGATTGCGGTAAAGACCGCGAACGTTCTCCGAATAACTCACCAAGATCCATGTCGAAGAGATCTCCGAACGGACTTCTGCGGGGAAGGTTGTTGGTGGCGGTGCGGGTAACTTTGGTTTTAATATGCACCGTAGCGGGAATCGCCGCTTCCGCTGCGGGAATAAAGTCAATATTCGAACTCAGGTTATTGAATCCGTCAAATCCGGCATAATTGGCGGGTGCCTTGCCCGAATCTCTGCCAAAAGATTCATAGGTATACGATGAGTCATTGGAAAACTCTTTATAACCCCAAAGCGTAAGCAGGGTAGTGGCGGCACTGATCAGTACTACGGTAAGTATCGATTTGAACTTCATCTGGAAAAATTTAAAATAAAGGTTTCAAATTACATGCCTGTAACTGAAGGTTAAATGGTAGAAAAGCGCATTCGTTTAATCTTTATACCACATTTAACGAGCAATTACCAAGGTCTTCGTACTTGCAGATCAAATTTAATCATAATCATTCATTTGGCAAGAGGCCTGACGTTTGCGCTTTGTTAAATTACCGGGGCTGAAATAATTACAGGAAAATGCCTGACAGAATTTACAGTTCACGCAGAAATTGCAGGGTATTAACACCATCGGCAAAGTCCGACAGTCCTGGAGATTGCAGAGTTCCGAAAGGAAGATAGCCTTTACCACCAATAGCCTGGATCGATTCAGCGCGCTGGAGTTCATCCTCCGCCAACTGAAGGTTATCATAATATTCATAATGCACCACGCCCACAGGAGTAAAATATCCAGTGTTCTCTAGCAGTAAGATAGAGCCGTTGGTCATATAGTATTTTGAATTGATGATCAGAATGGCCAGCTGGTAATCATAATTATTTTTGTATTTATTATGATCAAAGAGGTAATTGTATTTTCTCCAGGCGGTTAACAGGTCTTCAAAATTATAATCACGGGGTACGTAGAGCTTGGTGATGTTGCGGCAGCCCAGGCCAAAATACAGGTATACATCATCGGCGAGAGCAGCCAGTTCAGCCGCGGTTTCGTCGCCTTGGAGAATGGCGGCTGAAGTGCGGTTACGCCGGATGATATGCGGATATTTACTGAAGTAATAATCAAAATAGCGCGCTGAATTATTGCTGCCGGTAGCGATATAAGCATCACAGCCTTTGAGCATGGGGGCGAACTTTACCCATTGCTGTACTTCCGGATTCCATTCAGTAAGCTTTCCCACCAGGTGCGGGATCAGTATCGCATCTTTCGAACTGGTTTTAATAGTCTGGCGGTGGCCTGATACGAAACAGGCAAGGAAATCATGAAAGCCAGCCATCGGAATATTTCCGGCCATGATAATGCCGGTATTCCGGGGTGTACGCACCGAACCACTGACCTGGTTCTGTTCCATCCACTCATTGATCGCGGGAATACTGAGGTATCGGGTATAAATTTCCTGCACCTGCCGGTCGATGAATTCTGGAGTAAACCAGGCATTCTCCCTGGAGGCAAGCTCTTTCGCAAAGATCCAGTCTGCTTCTTCCGAACGCATATAGTCAGCCAGTCGCGCCAATAATTCCAGTCGTTGTGCTATATACATAATCCATCTTATATTTGTTCTGCAAAATTAACCGTTAACCTTCGATATAAATACAAATGAAATGGCAATTAAGATCACTGATGAATGTATAAACTGCGGGGCCTGTGAACCCGAATGTCCGAATAATGCGATCTATGAAGGTGGGGTGGAATGGGCGATTGCCGATGGCAATACCGTCAAAGGGCCTTTTACCCTGCTCGACGGAACGGTAATTGATGCAGATCAGCGGAACGCACCCATAAGTGTTGATACCTATTATATTGTGCCCAATAAATGCACGGAGTGCCAGGGTTTTCATGAAGAACCCCAGTGCGCGGCTGTTTGTCCGGTCGACTGTTGTGTACCTGACGAAATGTATCAGGAAACCGTTGAGGAACTGCTTCTGAAGAAGGAAAAAATGCACTTGTAAAATCTGAAAGTGTGCAAAACTTCATTCCGGAAATTCCGGTTTCTTTATCATTATTTACTAATTTGGTACGGATAGTATCTGTAGTGGATAACACTACATTAAACAGGCGGGTGATATTTCCCGTTATAAAGGTGAAGGGTTAACGACCTTCACCTTTCTTATTGCCCTTACGTAAATCGATTCTATAAAATTTCTTCATTTAATGAACAACAAACCGAATATTGCCTTTGTAACCGGAGGCTATTCTTCAGAAGCGGTAATTTCCTATAAAAGCGCTGTCACCATTGAAAAACATATCGATAAGGAAGCTTACCAGGTATACCGGATCGACATTACTCCGGAGGGTTGGTTCAGCATGCAGGGTGATAATAAAATTCCCGTCAACCGCAATGATTTTTCTTTGGAACTGAATGGACAGAAAATTCTTTTTGATGCGGTACTGATCGGTATTCACGGCACACCCGGTGAGGATGGCCGGCTTCAGGGCTATTTCGACCTGCTAAACATTCCGTATACGTCCTGTGATGCTGCAACTTCAGCGCTCACATTCAATAAGCGATACACCGTTGCTGTTGCGGCTTTTTCCGGAATTTCCGTTGCCCGCTCCCTGCACCTCTTTAAAGGAATGCCCGTGAGCGCAGAGGAAATTTGCCGGGAACTCAGTTTGCCGGTCTTTGTAAAACCCAATAATGGAGGCTCCAGTATCCGGATGAGTAAGGTTTCACAGAAAGATCAGCTGGAGGCCGCTGTGGAAAAGGCATTTCGGGAAGATGACCAAATTTTGATTGAAGAATTTATTTCCGGAAGGGAATTTACCG
>JAEYRC010000116.1 GCA_023409675.1 Bacteroidota bacterium | reverse complement strand
GTATAGGTTCGCGCAGATAGGCACGGATTATTAACCGATTTACGCAGATAATTTGTGCAATGATGCTAATTTATGGCAGCTTATTCAACCATTTCGTAGTGAAATTCCATGCTATTGAAAATCTGCGCTGATAGGCGGGAAATGTACCTCAAATCCTTCGTCAGCGGCACAACAATTGATTAAACAAATCAAACGTCAATTATGAATCTACGTCCAATACCCATAATTATCATTACCGGTCTCCTCTTCTTAAGTTTTAGCTCCTGTCGGTCCATTCCTAAAGGCGCCCGTGCGGTCAGTCCCTTTGATAAAGATCGTTATCTCGGCAAATGGTATGAGATCGCGCGATTAGATTTCCGTTTCGAGCGCAACCTCAACAATACAACGGCAGAATACTCGCTGAATGACAATGGAACCATAAAGGTCGATAACCGGGGTTATAATTTCAAAAAAGATAAATGGCAACAAGCGATCGGGAAAGCAAAGTTTCGCGGGGATGAAAATACCGGTGCGCTGAAGGTTTCATTTTTTGGGCCCTTTTATTCAGGCTATAATGTTATCGCTGTGGATGACGATTACCGTTATGCGCTGGTAGCAGGGAAAAATTTAGATTACCTATGGATATTAGCGCGCGAGACCACTATCCCGGAAGAAATAAAAACACGATACCTGCAAAAAGCCCGAGAATTGGGTTATGCTACTGATGACCTGGTATGGGTCGAGCACAAGTTATAATAACGCGGATAGCGGGTTTGTGCGCGGCTCTTTCAATACCAAGATATCAATTTCGCAAGATTTGAGATCGGTATAAGATACATAATGATATATTTTGAAAACGAGTGCTTGTACAATTTTATGATTCCGTATGAAACAATAATATTGATATAGAACAATAATTATGATAGCCCGATAACTCTGCTATATTTATCAGATATCATCTGTAAAGTATCCCCTATATTGCAGCACAGAATGAATGTTAAGGAGCTCTGAATGGTGGCCATCGCATAGTGCAAAATGTTTTGAATATGAGCTATCGGTCATCCGCCATTAGTATTATACCATTGCTTAGAAGAGAACTCATCTCGAGTTTTGGAAGAAATGTGAAATCTTCCCGGGATTGCTTGCTGCTGAGTCAGGATATTTATTTAAAGATTTCTGAACAGATCAGCACAAATACGTTAAGGCGCTTATTCGGACTTGTAAATACCGGCTTTAGTCCATCACAAAGCACCCTGGATATACTATGTCGTTATTGTGGGTTTGAAACCCTTGAAGACCTTATACAGCGTCGGTCTGAACATTTACCGGCTAAGCCCGAAGAACCAGATGGTGAAATTTTGATCAGCTATCTGGTATCCTTTTTTCAATCCACGCCCACGAAAGAATACACTGATGAGACCTTCCTGGCCATCGTTAAGAACACCTTACTGTTCCTGAAACAATATCCAAAACTTCGTGAGCGCTTTCAGCGGGCGATCGCCAAAACGCGGCTGGGACAGGAATATTATTACGAGCAGTTTATAAATATCGACGAGCTGAACAGTTTTTATGGCGAGGGCCTTCGCTTTTACTTATTGGAAAAACGAACGCCTTATGCGCAGATCTTCGGTTATGCTTTGCTTGGCTTGAAAGCGTGGCTAACCGATAATAAAAAAGACCTGCGTTATTACTATGATGAGTTAATGGGCTATCATCTTACGAAGGACATGCACCCTGCACTTTGCGGCCGGTATTTTGCCACACAGTTGTATCATGCTGATATATGGGGAAGACCAGTGGAGAGTATACTGAGCAATGCCCAGAAATGTCACGCAACATTTTCACCCAAAGCTGGCAGTTACCGCCAATTTCCTGCTTTCGAATATGCCTTTTCCTTCGCGCTCATAGTAACAGGCCATTATGAGGATGCGTTGTATTATATCCGGTATGGTCATAAACATTATACGTCAAGGCCTGGTTATCTTGATATAGGTTATTATCAGGGCATGCTACTTATAGAAGCGTTTGCCCTGGCCCGTCTGGGAAGAATTGCCGAAGCCGAAACGGTTTATAAAACGATTCAGCCATCTCTGTTTTACGTACTCAGCAGGAAGGCTAAAACAATTATCTACCTGCATCTCGAGAAAACTCTTAATAGAAAGGTTCCGGATTATGAAGAGCGGATTCGTTCGCTGGTTCACGAAACGGGCTTTACACGACTGAATGAGAAGACCAAATGAAGTTTCCTGTGAATGGTACATATGGTGGAATAAGTTCCGGCAGATGGGTGCGGATTTAAGGCCCATTTACGCAGATAAACAGCCTTAATCTGTGCCCATCTTATGTCATATTAGTCCATCTTCAGGAACTGCTGCTGCACTATCACGGCAAGTTCATGCGCGTATAATACTCGATAAACTTTATTCCCTGTGAATTGGTCAGGGTTTGGATATAGCGGTCTTTCGAAGGCTGCCGGATTTCCAGTTCCACGGTTCGGCCGATCAGTTCTGTCGCGAAAGTGGAATTGATATTCAGCTCCCGGATCCGGTTACGGCCATTCATGGTAAACGTTCCATAGCCAAAACTCGATAGCGTATCTGCAGAAGCCGGATCAGTGTAGGTATTCACCCAGGTAAAATATCCATTCTGATATATTTTATACTGAATATGTTCATCTACAGTCGTATCGCCGTTTTCAATGGCCAGCCGGCGATCCATCTTCCACAGTCCGTCGAGCGGTGACACCTGTTTGGTACCCACTTTTTTATAATCCTCCGAAAGGATAAACTTGCGCCGTGGATCGAAATTGAATTCTATCTTCTGCGTATAACCATCAGGTTTAGGTACAATAGCCAGCGAAAAGGTATCTTTCTGGTCACCCGCTATAGAGGTATGAAATACGTATTCCACCACTGTATCACCGGCTACCGAATAAGTTCCAAGTCCATATTCAGCCAGGGAATCATTTGGCTTTGGCGCCGCCCAGAGCATATATTTCCCGGTATAGAATTTAATTTGTTCGCGTTTCAGCAGGCTGTCTTTTGAACCTTCGATCTGATGCTGCCGCAGCATGGTATATACGCCGCGCATATTAAGTTTCGACTGAGCGGAGAGTTCGCTGTGCATTCCCAATAGTGGGAGGAGGCAGAGCAGGAAAGCTTTTTTCATATAGAACGTTTTACAGTGAAGTATTGAGCGGTACAGGCTCAGGGGGTATAAAACGTTATTGCCGGAGCGTGGAGGTATTGCCGGTTGCCTTGAATGAAATCCGGAGAAAATTTATCCTTGCTATCTTAAAGTTACGGTATTATCCAGGGGTAAGCAAAACATTTTCATGAGTATTCAGATTTGCGAAAATCTGCTAAACAGTCTGCGTCATCTTCAGGAATCGTTCACAAAGATGGGCGCGGAATGAATACAGCAGTGTATCTTTAAGTATGCCTGTTCAAGCACTTATTGCCGACCTCGACAATACCATTTACCCGGTTTCATCGATCGGGGACAAGCTATTCGCGGAGCTGTTTGAGCTACTGAGGCCGGAGTTAGATGTCGGCACCTTTGAACAGGTTGCAACGGATATCAAACGCAAGCCTTTTCAATGGGTGGCCCAACAGTATTCATTCTCTGCACAACTGACGAAAAGGGCCAATGAGCTGCTGAATACGCTGGAATGGAATGGCCCGATGAAGGCTTTTTCCGATTATCCTGCCCTGCGCGATTATCCGGCCAGAAGTTTTCTCGTCACCACGGGATATACCGCGCTGCAGCAAAGCAAGGTACGCCAGTTGGGCATTGCGGCTGATTTTTCCGAAATCCATATTGTTGACCCCAACCGGTCGAACGACACCAAGAAAACGATTTTCCAGGACATTCTACGCCGCCATAGCTATCCTCCCGAAAAGGTGCTGGTGGTGGGCGATGATCCCGCATCGGAGTTGCTGGCGGGCCGGGATCTGGGCATGGTGACGGTATTGTATGATCCGGCCGATCGCTATGATTCCGGTGAAGCAGATTATATCATCCGATCGTTTTATGATTTGCCAGAGCCGGATAGCATTCCTTGATCCCATCGAATTGATTGTTGTGATTTATTGGATTGGGTTTGTTGTTGCATTGATT
>JAEYRC010000057.1 GCA_023409675.1 Bacteroidota bacterium | reverse complement strand
TGAAGACCGCACCAGTGGTCCGATTAATGCAATCTTTTTCGATTCAAAACACCAGAGCCTCTGGGGTGGCAGCAGTAACCATGGAGAAGATTATGGTATTGCCTGGTAAACGAAAATAATCCGTTATGCACAAGAATCTGCACGCTATTTACACCCGCACCTTGTTTATATTAATCGTAGCCAGTGGCTGCCTGGTTTCATGCGGTGAACAGGCCGCGCCTGAAACACCTGAACCTCCACAGGAGGTCATACTTCAAACAGATAGTGGCCTGGTAAGTTTTTATGGAAGAGCTTTTGATGGAAAAACAACTGCCAGCGGTGAAGTGTTTGATAGCCGGGAAATGGTAGCAGCCCATCCCGATTTTCCGATGGGCACTGTTGTTCGTGTTACGAATCTTGAAAATGGCGATACGGTGCAGGTCAGAATTGCCGACAGAGGTCCTACCCGCGTAAATCAGCAGGAAGGCGTAATAATTGACATATCCCGGGGCGCCGCAGAGAAGATCAGGATGGTTACCGATGGCCGCGTACGCGGACGAGTAGATGTATTACAATGGGGGGCTGAGAAGCCGGATTCTTCAGCATCACCGTGAAAAATATGATATGAATACCTATAGATCTCTTCAACAGCAGGCCTATGAAGCCAACATGCTTTTACCAGAATTGCGGCTGGTGCTGTTTACCTTTGGCAATGTCAGCGCTGCAGACCCGCAACGCGGTGTATTCGCCATTAAACCCAGCGGGGTACCGTACGAACTGCTCAGTGTCGATAAGATGGTAATCGTTGATTTCGACGGACATGTAGTGGAGGGCAGCCTGCGTCCGTCTTCAGATACCCCAACGCATGCGGTGCTCTACAAACACCTAGAAGGAATTGGCGGTATCGCGCATACGCATTCAACTTACGCGACAGCCTGGTGTCAGGCCCAGCGCAGTATTCCCCTCTATGGTACAACCCATGCCGATCATACTATTTCCGATATACCCTGCGCTCCGCCGATGAATGATCTGATGATCAAAGGAAATTATGAATATCAGACCGGCATACAGATCCTGAACGCGTTAAGTGAACATAAGCTTTCGCATAAACAACTGGAGATGATGCTTATCGCAAATCATGCACCTTTCACCTGGGGAAAAGACGCGCAAAAAGCAGTGTATAATTCCGCTGTACTCGAATCCATTGCAAAAATGGCTTTATTCACCGAACAAATCCGGCCGAATAGCGCAAGAATGAAAGACAGCCTGATTCATAAGCATTATGAACGCAAACATGGAACCGAAGCTTATTACGGTCAGTCTTAACCGTTAGAGGGCATGAGTTCAGCCTTCAGCCCGTCATAGCCAGTACAAAAGCACAGTATATTTTTATACTGCGCAAATTCATTTTCCTGATGAGTGGTGGTCAGTACCACTGCCTGCATTCCTGCACGTTCAGCGGCTTCCACACCTTTGGGCGCATCTTCAAAAACGATACAATCTTCAGGGTTAACATTTAACTTCTGCGCAGCCATGGTAAATGTTTCCGGATCAGGTTTGCTGTGTCGTACATCTTCAGCGCTGATGATGACCGGAAAATAGTTGCGGATGTTTAGGTTATCCAGAACAAAATCGATATTAAAGGGAATGGCGGCAGAGCCTATGGCCATTTTAATACCTGCTGCCGCGCTTTGTTGCAGGAAAGTGGTAAGACCCGGTAACAATTTCAGTTCTGGTAAAAATTCTTTTTGATAGCGGATTTCCTTCTGAATGGATATCTCCTGCATTTCCTGAGCAGAAAATCGTTCATTTCCAAAAACACGGATCAGCAATTCCTGATTTTTACCATACATCTCCTGTTTAACTTCTTCCCAGCTCAGCGAGGCGCCCAGCTCATCGTTCAGTATATGAAACCAGGCCTTATGGTGATAGGCCATATCATCAATGATGGTTCCGTTGAGGTCAAAGAGATAGGCCGCTGCTTTTAATGAACGCATGTTTTTGATCAAAGATAGAGTCATCTATTTAAAAAAAAACCGGTCATCCTTTACTGGAAGTGGTACAATATTTTCAGCAATCCAATAAACCGAATAATATGAATCAGCAGAATCAAAACCCGCAGGTTAACAATCCCAGGGGAAATGCTAACCGGCCGGATATCCGGGATAACCTGGATAGCCGTAAAAATGAAGAACAGGATTTTAAAGGCGATGATGTTACCCATAATGAAAAGGTAACCAAAGAGGATAAACTGAAGCAGCAACCGGAAGATGAAGATTGATCTAACCCGTATAGTATTAAAAGATAAAGGAGCAGTTAGCGCTGCTCCTTTATCTTTATATGAACTAAAATTAATTGTTAATCGTCATCACCACCGCGGCCCCCGCGATCGCCGTCACGTCCGAATAAGTTCATATCCCGGCTTCCAAAGCGGTAGCTGAATGTTACCCTGAAGTTTCGCACGTTCCAGCGACGGTACGAATCCTGGTAAAACCGTTCGGTATCATAAATCTGTCCCCAGCGGTTTGAATTGAAAACATCATTAACTGCAAACGTAAGCGTACCTTTCTTATCTTTTAAAAATTCTTTCCGGAATGCGGCATCAACATTGAACTGTTCTTTCATACGCCCCTGCGCGATAACCTCACGTGATTCATAATCACCCCGCAATTGGAAGTTGAGGTCTTTAAACAATGCCGTTTGCGAGGGTATTGAATAGTTGATCATCAATTTACCTTCCCAGTTGAATCCTTCATTGCTGAGGTTCAGGTTGTTCACTGTTGCTTTAACTTTTCGGTATTGGAGATTTATGGTTGGAATTATTTCCAGGTTCTCACCAAGTTTTTGCTGAAGGGTGAATTCAGCTCCCATCCTGTTGGTAAAACTGGCGTTGATAAAAGTATTAAGGATGGCATTGGGATCGATAGCGGCATTATTAAGTTGCTGATACTGCGCCGCAGTGATCGTGTCGCTGTATCGCGTAATATCGCCAACGTTATTTCTGAAATACAATACCCCCAGGAAGCTGCCTGAATTATAAGTATTCTGATAGTTGAATTCAAATGAGTTGGTGAATTCGGGTCGAATAGCCGGATTACCCTGCTGAATATTAACCGGATCATTGATGTCAATAAACGGATTCAACTGCCAGAAGCGCGGGCGGCGGATCCTTCTGGAATAATTCAGTTGGAATTCGTGATTGTCTCCAACTTTCTTCGATAAATATAAACTCGGGAATAGCGCATCCCACAGATTTTTTATAGAATTCGGATACTCATATCCAAATTTCTGTGCACTGTCGACCAGCTCACCTTCGAAATCAGAATGCTCAGCTCTCAGCCCGATCTGGTAGCCTATTCCTGCCAGCATGTTTGTATAGGTGACATAACCGGCATTTACCTGTTCGCGGTAGCGGTAATTGTTGCTGAGCGGCAGTTTGGAGGGAAGCCCATTATTCATTGAAAAAGCGTCGAAAATGCTTTCGTCATTGGAAATAAAGGAACGCAACCCCATTTCAATGCGGGAAATTTCAGATATCGGATTAACATAATCAACCTGAACCGTTACCTGGTCGCCATTACTTTCGCCATAATTGTTCACACGGTTCGGATCTTCATAAAGAGTGCCATCAAGATTGAAATATTCATTCAGGATGGTGGAATTGTTATCGCGGGATCCTTTGTTATAGGTAACATCTGCTGTCAGTTCCTGCCCGGTTTTCGGGAAACTGTGTTTATAGCTGAGCTGGGTATTGTTTCTGCGGAATTGAGAAAAACTTTCTGAAATCCGGGAACCGGTACGCAACAATTGTTTTCCGGAATTCAGGTATTCCTGGCGCTGGGTTTCAATGTTTTCAAATTTTCCGCGGGTGATATTCTGGGTGATGGAAATGGTATTCCGATTATCCACAAAGTAATCTACACCAAAGCGCACCGATGTGAAACGGCGAAGGCGATCATTACTTGAATATTGATTGAAATAATCCTGCAGCACGCCATTGTTTCTGTTCTGCCTAAAAGTTTCTCCTTTGGCTACTCCACCCGACTGATTCAGGTTTCCGGTAGCAAAAAAATTGAACTTACCCTGGCGAACGTTAAGGCCAATATTTCCGGTACGCACTTTAGGGGTACCATAACCTACTGATACCAGTCCGTTGATACCCAGGCGGCGGTTTTTCTTTAGAATGATATTAATAATTCCTCCGGAGCTGGCAGCGTCAAATTTGGCAGA
>JAEYRC010000042.1 GCA_023409675.1 Bacteroidota bacterium | reverse complement strand
TTGGTAGAAGCGGCGGCGTTGAAATCGGCCATGAAACTGAATCTTATCGAAAGCCGTCAACCCCGGATCCTGTGTTTTGATGTGCTGATCCAATACCTGAACACCATCGCTATTTCGGAAGGTTTTTTACCTGAAGAGATCTTCCCTGAGGTGGCCTCCACCTACTGCTTCAGGGATATTCTGGAAGAAGAATGGCGTGAAATGCTGCATTTCATCACCCAGGGCGGAACCGCGCTGATGCACTATGATGAATACCGGAAAGTGGAAATCATCGACGGTCGGTATAAGATCAACAGCCGCAAGATCGCCATGCGCCACCGCATGCACATCGGAACGATCGTGAGTGATCCGATGCTTAAAGTGCGTTTCCTCTCGGGTGGATATGTGGGCGTTATCGAAGAATGGTTTATTTCGCGGCTTGAACCGGGCGCGGTATTTACCCTTGCCGGCCGCAACCTCGAATACATGATGATCAAAGAGATGACGGTGATCGTCAAAAAATCCAACTCCAAAAAATCACTCGTACCAAGCTGGCAGGGAGGGCGCATGCCCTTATCGGCAAACCTGGGGATGATGCTGCGGCGTAAGTTCAATGAAGCCGGGGAACCGGCGCGTTCCGATGACCAGGAAATCCGGGTGCTTCAGCCGCTATTTGAGCTGCAGCAGAAATTATCGCATATCCCACGCGAAGATGAACTGCTGATCGAACATATTGAAACCCGGGATGGCTTTCATGTTTTTGTATATCCGTTTGAAGGACGGCTTGTTCACGAAGCCCTCGGCGCATTGCTGGCTTACCGGATCAGCCAGATCACCCCCATGACCTTTTCCTTCGCCATGAATGATTATGGCTTTGAACTGCTGAGCGATCAGCCCATACCGCTGGATGACAGCAATGCCTTCGAGCTGTTTTCCACCGAAAACCTGCTGCGCGATATCGAGCGAAGCGTGAATTCCGC
Source organism: Bacteroidota bacterium (assembly GCA_023409675.1). Taxonomy (GTDB): domain Bacteria; phylum Bacteroidota; class Bacteroidia; order Chitinophagales; family Chitinophagaceae; genus Flavitalea. The sequence continues at coordinate 2,760 of JAEYRC010000042.1, read as the reverse complement.
TGAAATGGCCAAACGGAAATTTCGCGATATTGCCGTTATCGGCGGACTGGTCTTCCAGGGCTATCCCGGCGAACAGAAAAAAGCCCGCCACCTGCAATCTTCCGCTTCCCTGCTGTTCCAGGTTTTCAGGGAATATGAAAAAGATAACCTGCTGATCCGGCAGGCCTATAATGAGGTGATGGAGCAGCAAATGGAAGAAGCCCGGTTGCGTAACCTGATGCAGCGGATCCAGAAAGGCAAAATCACCATCACAGTACCGGAACGGCTGACTCCGTTCAGCTTCCCGCTGAAGGTCGACAGCATGCGGGAAAATCTGTCGTCGGAAAAACTCGAAGACCGGGTCAGGAGGATGCAGGCCCAGCTAAAAGACCGGTAGAGCTAAATCACCAGGGCGAGTTATCACTTTTAAAATTTATGGCTGGTGGCAATACACAGAAATACTATGCAGAGATATGAAATTGAAATTGGGAATTGTTCAACATGTCGACCCATGGATGGAGAGAAAGAGAAGTATCAAACAGAACTTATCACGACACGGTCTTTTTGGAAAAACAACTTAGAAAGCAATTACACTTTAGAGCAAAGTCCTGATGTCGGACAAATCTATTTTGTTTTTTTAAAGCGACCGGTAAGAATTAGCCTTAATTTAAAATTCTGGCTGTACTATGATTGCCCAAAAGCCTTTTACGACGGATACGAAAAGCAAGAAGAGATTGAGCAGGCGAAGTTTTGCTTTGGAGAGATCACAAAAATTATTTCACATGATGAATCAGGTGCAACAGTTGCGTTTGCAGTGTTAGAAACGCTAACATTACAAGATATTTTAAAAACAAAAGAAATGAAGGAGCTGCCAGCGTTTTTAGCAGAATCTTTTATTCAATCAATCAATAATGATGATTATTCGCTTAAAGCCATAGGAAAATATTTTCAATTAAATGTTTCCCTGGCACAAGGCGACATCGGGCAATTTTGCATTTTTACCGATTATGAAAATATTCCCACCATTTGCTTATTTGGCGAATGGGCGTTTACAGAAGATTGGGTATTCGGTGGAAAATATAAGTTGCCAGATCGAATAAAAGCTGTAATAATGACACAATCATAATACTGCCATCAACAGCAGTATTGGACAAAGGCGGGGGCTGAGGAACAATTTTGAGCTTTGGGTAAATTTATTGATCTTCATATCGGTGGCAAAAATTCGCTGAAATCAGTAACAGGTTGTGGCTGCCGGACAGTGGGAATGCTAATGCCCAACTTTCGCCAATATTCAAACGTTAAGCGCAAGCTGAAATGACTTTTAAACAGCCTTTCCGATAAATAAAATCAGCGATTTATCATGATCGTTTTCGTTCAAAACAGTCGTATTAAAAAAGAGTTTTTACTTCATCTTTAACCATTGGGTTTTGTTTTTAGTCTATTTCAATGAGCTGGTTTGTTCTGGTCGTAACGCAATCATTTGCATTTAAGCGAAGGGTTTTACCCATCGCTATGGGTATGCTGCCCCTTCGGGGCTTATGCAATAATTGCATTTAAAATTCCTCTTTTATCCCAGGTTTTAATTCTGTGGTGAAACTTCGTCCCGACTTTATTGGCCACTCAATGGATTTATATTAAATCTTTAACTAAACGACAGGGCCCTCTAAGGTCGTTTACTTAAGATTATACGGCACGATTCTAATGAAATTGCCCGGGATCAACATTTGACAACTTCCCGGAATTTGATAGCGGGTATTTTTTGAAAATAACGCAATCATTGCTTTTAGCGAAGGGCTTTGCCCATCGCTATAGGTATGCCGCCCCTTTGGGGCTTGTACATTATTGCATTTAAAATCTTCTCTTTTATCGCATACTTTAATTCTTTGGTGAAGCTTCGTCCCGACTTTATTGGTCAGCAACTCGATGGATTTATATTTAATCTTTAACTAAACGACAGGGCCCTCCCCTCCCCCCCCACCAACACACCTATGTACGATACCTACAGGTCGCCCGCAGCCTTCCGGCCAAATACGCTGTCGTTTCTATCCACCGGCAGGATATACGCCAACAGCAATTGATATGTTATAGTCCTATAAAACTAAAACTCTATGAAAATTTTTCCATGTCATAATGCTCAACCTTTAGACGTATTAATACTACACATGCACTGTGTAATCATCATTGCTGCATTTTCATATCGACTTTTATAATCTATTTTGGGCCCGGCTGCAGTATTCCTATTAAGCTTTCGTTGCGTCGCACTCTTCAGCGCCTGGAACTATATTGAACAATAATCTCCAAAAACCGGTCAGTTCTCTTAATAGCTATAGAAAACAATGGCCGAACCCGTTTTCAGGCTGTTATACAGTTGAAAATTGCCGGCTTTTCCACCAATAATAATATTTTCCGGCTGCCGCTTCGGGGTTAATTTTGCCGGATATTATGCAACTGGAATCACTGAACATTAAAGGGCAGAGTTTGTGGATATCGCCCGAAAGAAGTATTTACTGGGAGACAGAGCAGGCCCTGATCGTTTCTGATTTGCATTTTGGCAAAACGGGACATTTCCGCAAATCCGGGATTGCCGTACCGCAGTCGGTGTATAAAGAAGATCTCCAGCGACTTATCAGCCATATCCGGTACTTCAATGCCGGCAAGGTCATTATCGTCGGTGATCTGTTTCACAGTCATGAAAACAAAGAGCTTGATCTTTTTCTTAAATGGCGCAATGATTTTGGCGAAGTTCAACTCTTGCTGGTTAAAGGCAACCACGATATTCTC
>JAEYRC010000005.1 GCA_023409675.1 Bacteroidota bacterium | reverse complement strand
GATGAAGCCTATAAAGATGTTGGCGTACTGCGCAAAACCATCGCGGGTATTGCCGGTTCGCTTGGGTTCCAGGTAGGCGCTTCAGGTACTCATCCCTTCAGCCACTGGCAAAGTCAGTTGATCACTGATCATGCCCGTTATTACGAAATTGTGAATGAGCTACAGGAAGCCGCAAGAAGCAACCTGATCTTCGGCCTGCATGTACATGTGGGCATGGAAAATCGTGATATCGCCAATCATATTGCCAATTCCACCCGCTATTTTCTACCGCATATCTATGCGCTCAGCACCAACAGTCCTTTCTGGGAGGGTCGAAGCACCGGTTATAAATCTTTCAGAACAAAAGTCTTTGATAAATTTCCGCGAACCGGCATACCCGAGACCTTCGAAAGCATTGAAGCGTACGACAATTACATCAAACTGCTGGTAAAAACCAACTGCATTGATAACGCGAAAAAAATCTGGTGGGATCTTCGGGTGCATCCCTTTTTCAATACGGTTGAATTCAGGATATGCGATGTGCCCATGACGGTACCCGAAACAATTGCCATCGCCGCGCTGTTCCAGGCAATCTGCGCTAAAATATACATGCTCAAATCACAGAACCTGAATTTTATCCAGTACTCGCGGGCGCTGATCAATGAAAACAAATGGCGCGCAAGCCGCTATGGTATTGATGGCCGGATGATAGACTTCGGAAAAGAAGAAGAAGTTAACACCCGGGTGCTGATCTATGAGCTGCTCGATTTTGTAGATGATGTACTGGACCACCTGGGAAGCCGGCATGCCGTTAATAATATCGGCCATATCCTGGAACATGGTACCGGAGCGGACAGGCAGTTGAAAGTTTATGAAGAAACGGGCAGCATGATTTCCGTTATGGATTATATAAAATCACAATTCCTGGTTGGAATCTGAAATCCATTGATTTCATATCGACAGTTTTTAATGAACTTTGCCGCCAGGGTTAAAATAATAGTTATGACGAGCAGGGATGTACTTGAAGCAATTGCAGGCTACCAGAATGATCAGATCAAAAAGATCTATTTGAATCATGGTGCTAAAGAACCTTTGTATGGAGTAAAGATCGAAGACCTCAAAAAGATCCAGAAAAAGATCAAAAAGAATCATGCTCTCGCCCTTGAACTGTATAACACCGGCATTTCTGATGCCATGTACCTTGCCGGACTGATAGCGGATGAAAAAGCGATCTCCCGGAAAGAATTACAGCAATGGGCAGAAAAGGCGCCCTGGTACATGATCAGTGAATATACCGTACCCTGGGTTGCCGCGGAAAGCCCGTTTGGCTGGGAACTTGGCCTGGAATGGATCAATTCGGAAAAAGAAAGTATCGCCTCCTCAGGGTGGAGTACACTGGCGGCTGTGCTTTGTCTGAGGGATGACAGCCAGCTTGACCTCACCATCATCAAAGGTTTGCTGGCACGAATTGAACAAACAATCCACCAGGAAAAGAACAGGGTACGTTATACGATGAATAATTTTGTAATAGCCTGCGGGTCGCATGTTGAAGCGCTGTACGATACTGCGATGGAAACAGCCGAAAAAATTGGTGCCATTGAAGTTGATATGGGTGGAACGGCCTGTAAAACACCTTTTGCACCGCAATACATACAGAAAGTAAAAGAAAAAGGCAAAACGGGTAAAAAGAAGAAAACCGTTCGCTGTTAATTGCATTGAAATCAACAGATAAATTATTATGGCTGAAGACCTGTCGTTAGTACAAGGAACCAAAGAAGAAATGTATCAGGGCCTGCTGCCCCAGATCAACGGGCTGCTGCAGGGAGAAGAGAATCTTATCGCGAATTTGGGTAATATCGCCGCGGCGCTTAAAGAACAATTCAACTGGTTGTGGGTTGGGTTTTACCTGATCGATGAACATAAACCGGATGAATTGGTTTTGGGTCCTTTCCAGGGGCCTGTTGCCTGCACCCGAATCAAAAAGGGACGGGGGGTATGCGGAAGCAGCTGGGCAGAGGAAAAAACGCTGATTGTCGACGATGTAAATACATTTCCCGGCCATATTGCCTGCAGCAGCCTGTCCCGTTCGGAAATTGTAATTCCTTTTTATCATAAGGGCCGGCTGGCCGGTGTATTAGATGCCGACAGCACCAAACTGGCGGATTTTAATACCACCGATCAGCATCATCTGGAAACAATATTGAAATTGCTTTCCTGAGGGTAATCTGCAGTACAACTCCACACTCCATTATCAGCATTTTTCTGACTGAGCTTTAACGCTATAGATTCGGCTGTTCGGGCCTGAATTACGTATATGGTTTTGAAGCAACTATTTAACTACCATCGTATTTATCCATAATATGAATGATGCGGCGCAAACGTTGAATTTTCTGAATGTTCCCGGTTCGATGGCGGAACTCATAAGGCAAAAAGACTGGTCAGGAAATCCGATCGGTCATCCGGCTCAATGGCCGACAACTCTGAAACAACTGGTCAATATTCTGCTTAATTCGCGTTTTCCCATGTTTGTATGGTGGGGACCTGAACTTATCACAATTTATAATGATGCTTACCGGATCATTACCGGCGATAAACATCCTGCGGCGC
>JAEYRC010000324.1 GCA_023409675.1 Bacteroidota bacterium | reverse complement strand
CCAGAGTGGCTTTAGAAACGTCAACGCCAGAAATCAAGAATTTCATAACTTAGATTTAAGCATTTACAAATTGTTGATCGTCTCCAAAACCTTTAACAGACCAGGAGTCTGATATTCTAAACGGAGCACGTCAACGGTTTTAGAAAGGAGTGGGGACCTATACGCGGAAAGAGTCTAAAAACTCTGGAATCTGCCTGGTTCACCCCACTCCTTTTCTAAGTTCTGCTAAATCTTATTCTGGGAAAAATGCCTTTTGTTCAACTAAAGGGAATCTGCGGGAACTCTACCCACCATATGAGCTGCCAGAAATTCATAGAACTCTCCACCGCAAATCCTAATAACTATTCAACACCGCATTCGCCTCTCTCACCAATGCTGCCGCACCGGTCGATTTCGTAGCCTTAATATCAAAGCGTTTCAACACTTCTTCCAATTTTCCCCCTTCCCCATTTCGCTCAAACTCCGCCCTTAAAATCCGTATCTTCTCATAAGCCTGAATACCTTCAATCAACCGCTCAAAGCGTATTGAACTCCTTGCCTCCGGATAAACAAAATATGTATCTCCTCCCGACCAGCGGCCAAAGCGCGAATCCTGCAATGGCTTTTCAGGCCAGGAGTTATACGCCCAGCGCAGATAACCGTCAAACTTTCTGCCCGCAGCATACCAGCCCATAAACGCGGCCTCCGCAGGTGGTGAAAAGGTAAATACATTCGGATATTCCTCCGGACAGGCAGTATAAAATGTGGTAACCAGTCCATCGCGCTTTCTTCGCTCCCGCACACTGTCTGCCAGCACAAATTCCGACGCCACGCAGTAATTGTACAGATCGCGTTCGATTTCAGGATGATAATTTCCGGCCATCGATACCTTAAAATCCTTATCAGCCTTGCGGATGATGTCAAACACCTTCTGCATATGCTCCATCGGACGCTCATCCATGGCTATTGTGGTTATATCGAACCAGCCTTTTTCTTTCAGGTGCCGGGCGAAATCGGTCAGCATCGGCACCCAGTGCTCTTCATATTCCCGCGTACCTGGTGTGGCAATGATCAGCGTATCCTTTCCCAGCGTCTCATCATAATAATAAAACTTGAGGTTCCAGGGTATCATGCTGTAGCAATTGATCTCACGGTCAATACCCAGCGAAAGCATATACGAAACCCACTGATCAAAAACGCGGTAATCATATTCCCAGCTTCCATCGCGCTTTTTAGTCCATTTGATCATCGACTGATACACGTCATAAGTCTGGCTGTTCCAGGGATCATGTATTATAGAAGCAGTGATTACTTTTTGCCCTGCATCGGCAAGCATCTTCATATAAGGGTTCAAGGCCTCCATATGCGCTTCCGACCAGTTTTCTACATTATGTACCCGCGCTACGGAAAATGGGTTCTGCCACAAATCAAGATGGAATGACCAGTCGCGAGGCAGAGGTAAGCTGCGGTTCACCACTTCCACAGTATATTCCAGCGGCGCAGGATCATTCGACAAACCCTTAACGGTTATGCTTCCGCTATAACGTCCCGGTGCAGCATCCTGCGGGATATGAACGCTAAGCCACAGGGGTTGCGTGGTATTTGAGCGTATGGGTAATTGGTCAATAGGATCCAGTGCATCGGCGGCAAGCGAAGAGTCGAGGTCGTTGGGAATTCCACAACCGCTGCCGTTTCGCCCGATACTGTCGGTCAGCACATAACGGACAAAGCGAACCGAAATATGATCAGCATCAATTGTTTTGCCATCATCGCTTTTCAATTCACCAATTTGAATGGAAGCGCGTTCTATATCTTCTGTAGTCCAGATCAGCAATTGCGTATGGATCTTCTCTCCCTTCCATCCCTTCCCGTTCCAGCCCTGCTCAGGGCTTAGGTGGGGAACCCTTTCCTTTTCATACCGAACATCCGCAGAAGCAAAACTGACCCATGCACCGTTTCCAGCCTGCTGCCAGGACTGCTCATTCGTAGTTTTTGGATTCGGGAGTTCGGCATAAGGTGGTCCTGAGATTGTTTGCACAGACGAATTGCACGACAGTATAAACAGAAAAACAAAACAGTGAAAAACAATTTTCATAACTGGTATTTAATAAAAGAATGACAGGTTAAAAAAAATGGCAGTCAATCCGAAAGCCTCCAATCAGGTGATTAGAAACAGCGTACTGGTTGCTAATGTAATGAATAAGTTATTGAGCAGGCTGCAGTAATCCTGCTCAGCGCCTGTTGTGTCACTCCCTTCAGCGTTCGGTAATTCTATTGAACAAATATCCCGCGGGAATTGTATCACCGAAAATCTTCGGTAACTGTTTTTAGTAATTAAGGCACCTCAAATATTAAATCCGATACATAAAAACGCTTAGCGTTTCAAAAAAAGTTCTTACTGATCATATTAGTTTTTATGCGCACAAAATAATACTTATCCACATCCGTTTGGTACAGTTCAATATATCCAATATCTACTTCTATGAAACGAATGGTGCGAAATCTCCTGTTCATCAGAACAGCCGTATTTAGTTTATTCAGTGCGCTGCTAATTATGTTTATGGTGCTGCAAGATTCAGCGCTGCAGGCCCAAACAATACATCTTACCGCCACTCCCGGCACTGAAGCCCGGGAAAATATGCCCTATACCGGTAGTATTCAGGCGACCAGCAGCAATAATGATCCGCTGACCTATACAGCACCAGTACTGCCTGCATGGCTCAGTTTGAGTGCCAATGGATCGGTTAGTGGCTCAAAGATCAATAATACACCTATTTCTAATCCGGCAGGTGTAGCACTGGATGCACAGGGTAATTACTATGTAGTTCAAAATTCAGGAACAACTATTTATAAGATTCAGCCTGACGGCACGACAACCATTTTTGCACAACGGCAGCCCGGTAGTAATTATGGGGCTTTAGTAATTGGTAATTATTTATATGTTTCTTATTATGGTGGGAGTACAGGCATTCAAAAGTTCGATCTTACACAAACGAATCCGGCTGGCCAAACCATCTATGCTACAACCGGAAATCTTTCCATGACCTATAAAGATGGTTATTTATATGCTGCCCAGTATAGCAAATCGAAAGTTATTCGCATCAACCTGGCAGATAATACCGTATCAGACTACGTAACCAATGTGCCCGGTTGTTTCGGACTTGGTTTTGATCCATCAGGTAACCTGTTGATCGCACAGCATTCCCAGAATACCGTATTGAAATATAACCCGCAAACCCAGCAGGTAACGCCGGCAATAAGCAATATTTCTACATTATTAACAGATGTTAAGATTGATGCACAGGGTTATACTTATGTCAGTTTATGGCCCGGCAAAATCAGAAAATATACACCCGATCATTCCAGCTTTATTGAAATTACACCGGAAAGCATCGTATGCCTTGGAATGACCATGACCGAAAGCGGCGTGTTGATCTATGGAGATTTGAATGGATCCAATGTGTATTCCCTTCAAACCGGTGTGGTACTGACCGGAACACCAAAACATGAAGATGTAGGCCGGCATCCGGTTAAGGTAGTTATAACCAATGGCGCCGTATCCCTAACCCATGATTTTGAAATTACAGTATCTGATCCTAACCCGCCGGTCCTTACCCATTATTCGCCTGCATTCAATTCAACGCAAGTCCCGCTTTTGCCTGTAATCACCGCAACCTTCAATGAACAAGTCGTTAAAGGCAGCGGGAAGATCAACATCATAAACAAATCAACCAATGAAATTATCCAATCCGTTGATGTGAGCACTCCTGCGGTTATAATAAATAACTATTCCTTTTCTTTACCCTTAACACAGGTGCTCCCACATTCAACAGATTTTTATATCACTATCGATGCCGGGGCATTCCGGGATGTGAACAATAACCCTTTCGCAGGTATCAGCGGTTTATCCTGGTCTTTCAGAACGATGGAACCGACACAGCACCCTCAAACGATCGTTTTTGATCCAATTAATACTGTTGTATATGGCACCGCGGCTTATACCCCCGCTGCCTACAGCAGTTCCGGTCTTCCTGTCGTTTATGAAAGCCTTAATCCTGAAATTGCCGCTATCATAGACGGTAAAATTCAGCCCAAAAAAGCCGGTTCGGTAACGATTATAGCCACTCAACCCGGTAACGAAGAATACTTTTCTGCATCACCAGTTACTCAGGTACTTATCATCAGCCCTGCCGAAATCAGTGTAAGTCTTATGGCTTCACCCCTCATTTCAAAAGAATATGACGGAAGTAGAAGCGTTCAACTGTCAGCAGCAAACTTCCAGCTTAATGGACTATTTAATAATGATCAGGTTTCAGTAAGCGGAGCTGGTAGTTACCATGATGCCAATGCCGGTACAGATAAAATTATTACAGTAACGGATCTTCAACTGGAAGGACCGGATAAAGATAATTATACCCTCATTACCAAAAATGCCACGGTAGCAGGTAAGATTCAACCTAAAAAATTAATCATCACCGCATCAGATCAATCAAAAGTTTATGGTAGTGCCGATCCGCAATTTACCTATAACGCAGATGGACTCATCAATAATGATCAGCTCAGCGGGCAGCTTAACCGCACTGCCGGAAATTCCGTGGGTAATTATGCGATCGGTATGGGTACATTAACTGCCGGAAACAATTATACAATCAACTTCACCGGAGCCCAACTAAGTATTACACCTGCGCATTTAACGATCAATGCGGAAAACAAAACCATGACCTATGGTGCAGCAGAGCCGGCCTTAACCTATACCGTGAAGGGTCTCGTGCAAAACGATGTACTCAGTGGTAACCTGAAGAGAACTGCAGGAATTAACGTAGGAGAGTACACGATTTCGCAAGGCTCATTAAATGCGGGCGCCAATTATATTGTTCTGTTTAATGCTGCAACATTTACCATCACACCGGCTACACTTACCGTAACTGCCGAAAATAAAAACAAAATATACGGAACTATGGATCCCGCGCTCACTTATTCCGTAAGCGGTCTGGTAAATGGTGATGTATTAAACGGCAGCCTGCTGAGAACTGCAGGAAATAACGTTGGCGAGTATGCCATTCTTCAGGGATCATTAAAGGGCAGCGCTAATTATAATGTCGAATTTACGCCTGCAAAATTCACCATTACTCCGGCTACACTTACCATAGCTGCTGAAAATAAAACCATCCCCTACGGTTCAGCAGAGCCGGCCTTAACCTATACGGTGAACGGACTGGTTAATAACGATCAGCTCAGCGGGCAATTAAAAAGAAATGGCGGTAGTAATGTTGGAGTATATTCCATTACGCAGGGAACGCTTTATGCAGGACCTAACTATTTAATTGGGTTTACCCCGGCTACATTTACCATAACGCCTGCAGTGGTAACAGTAAGTGCGGATAATAAAATCAGGGAATATGGAGCAATGGATCCCGAATTTACCTATCAACAAAACGGACTTATCGGCAATGATAAATTATCAGGCAGCCTATCAAGAAACAGTGGAGAAAACGTTGGTACGTATGAGATACAGCAGGGTTCGTTGTCTGCAGGAACCAACTATACCCTGCAATTCAATTCCGCTCAACTTGAAATAACGCCCGCTCCCTTAACCATTGTAGCTGAGAGCAAACAAAAATTGTATGGCACACCTGATCCGGAACTGACTTATACGGTAAGCGGATTAAAAAACCATGATCAGCTTAGTGGTGTACTGGAAAGCGCAGGCGATAAAAACGTTGGCGTTCATGCCATCTCACTGGGATCCTTAAGCGCGGGGGAGAATTATTCAATAGACTATACCCCGGCTACACTAACCATTACCCCCGCTCCATTAACGATCACCGCCAACAACAGCAGCAAGGTATATGGAACAGCTGATCCTGAGTTTACATATTCCGTTACAGGGCTTGTGAATGGCGATCAACTGGAAGGACAGCTTTCCAGAGTTGCAGGAAAAAATGTGGGTACTTATACGATCAATCAGGGTACATTGAATGGAGGACCAAATTATGCGATTGAATTCACCGGAGCGGAACTCGAGATCACTCCTGCACCACTGGTGATAAGCGCTGAACATAAAACACGTGATGAGTGGAAGGAAGACCCTGAATTCACCTTCCACTATAATGGACTGATGGAGAATGACAAACCTTCCGACCTGACCACGATGCCTAAAGCAAAAAGCACCGCTGTACTAAACTCTGGGGCTGGAAAGTATGAGATCATTCCCTCCGGAGCTTCATCTCCGAACTATACCATAACCTATGTTAAAGGAGAACTTACAGTATTGTCGATTGATAAAAACCATGTTAAAGCCTGGAGTAACGGAACAACCAATCTGCAGATCAGAATTTTCTCTGAAACAACGCAGAATGTGTCGCTGATGTTTGTAAGCGCAACAGGACAGGTGATCAAAATTCAAAAGACATACCTTAAACCCGGTGTTAATTCCATTTCCATGCCCATTGGCAATGTTGCCCCCAACATTTATGTATTGCAGGTAAATGCGGATAAATTCAAGGAAGCAGTGCGCGTAAAATTCTAAACTAATTCATTCTACTATTCATATGTTCACAATATTTCGTAAGGCGGCCATCATCAGTCCTTTAGTTTTAGCTTTTTCATTATCCGCCCGTGCACAGTCAACAGAAAAAATAAATATCATCACCACCGCTGTTCCGTTTCTGCGGATCTCACCCGATGCCGCGGCCGGTGGTATGGGTGAAACCGGAGTAGCCACGCCTGCTGATGTAAACGCACAGTTTTATAATGTCGCGAAGTATGCATTTGCGGAACGCCAATCCGGTTTCGGATTTAATTATGTTCCATGGCTTAAAAACCTGGGACTGAATGATGTTTACCTGGCTTCCGCAGCGGGTTATTATAAGTTGGATGATTATCAATCTATTTCCGGATCACTGCGGTATTTTAGTCTCGGTGATATTCAGTTGATGGATCATTCCGGTAATGATTTGCATAAAGAAAACCCTCGGGAGATGAGTGTAGATCTGGGCTATTCCCGTAAACTGTCCGACAGGCTTTCATTGGGTGTGGCCTTAAAATATATTCATTCAAACCTGGTGGGCAACAGTACGATCGGTGACATCAGCTATAAAACCGGGAATGCTTTCGCCGGCGATCTGGGATTGTATTATACCAGCGCTCATGAGGGTATTGACGGCTGGTCTTTTGGCGCGGTGTTGAGTAACCTGGGTTCTAAAATATCCTATACGCGGGATGCGGATCAGAAAAGTTATCTGCCTGCCAATCTTGGGCTGGGCGCCGGGTATACCTGGTTCATAGCGGAAGATCACCGCCTGATGGCCACCGGCGAGTTGAATAAGCTGCTCGTTCCTGCGTTGCCGGAATCGGGTACTGCTGAAGACTATGCGGCCTACAACCAGCAGGCGGTAGTGAAGAGCTGGGTAAATTCCTTTGACCATAGCGCGATGTCTTGGTCAGGAGGAGTGGAGTACGGCTATCAGCAGGTGTTAACCCTTCGTGCCGGATATTATTCCGATAGCCGCAGCCTGGGCCAACGGCAATATGTAACCGCCGGTTTAGGGTTGAACTATTCGATGCTGGGTTTCAACCTGTCGTACCTGGTACCAACCGGTACTGCCGCTACCAATAACCCCTTGTCCAATACGCTGCGTTTTAGTTTGCTGTTGTACCCGGGTAAATAGGTTTTATAAGTTCCCGCTGATTTCCATCAATTCGGTTCCCGCGGATGGCGCGGATTTTGAGCGGATTTTCGCAGATATTGGCTGTTCATCTGCGCTCATCTGCTCTAATATGCGGAATCTGCGGGAAATCCTGCCGCACACTTACGCAAATCGCCGCAGATTTGAACGCCGCGTATCGAATAGCTTTAACCTTTTAAGAAACCGATTTAATTGATTGTTGCCAACCCCGAAGGGGTTACATCTTTATAGAAAAACAATCCATTAGTCATCCCCGGCCAACCCCGAAGGGGTGGCATAATTCTGAAACCCGCCCATTAGGTTTCCCGCGGATCGCGCGGATTTTTGTGCAGATGGCGCAGATTTGAACGCACGAAAGGTTATCTGTAACCCTTTACGAAATCGATTCAATTGATTGTTGCCAACCCCGAAGGGGTTGCATCTTTATAGAAAACATTCCATTAATTATCCCCGGGCTACCCCGAAGGGGTGGCATAATTATGAAACCCAACTATTCAGTTCCCGCGTATGGCGCGGACTAGTAAATAATCAATATTTGTATGGATGCGGTCTCTTTAATAAAACAATCATCTGCAAATTTCGCGGGTATGCTGCCGACTGTAGTAACAAAGCGGTTACGACCTTCTTCATGCGCGATAAATGTCAACTGCTACCATGCTGGAAGATAGAACCCCTAATAACCAAGCAGATCATGCGCGTTATAGTAAACAGTCATACAAAGAAAAATATCAGTAAGTTTATCCGCACCTGGATGGATTAGCGAAACATTTAAGACACGGATGGCCCCGCCTTAATGCTCAAAAATATAATATTACTGAAGTCAATCGCTGGGAACATCCGCGCCAGAGTGGGAGTTTTTGACTTCCTTTTTCTGTAGACGCGAACGACCGGTTACAACAGACTCTTTTATTGCTCAAAAAGATAGTACGATATTTCGTCATTAATGAGTCTATTTTCCAATAAAAAAGAAGTTTTAGCATCAGTTACAACTACTCCATCCCCTTGCATATTCTTTTTCTCGACAAAATATACCCTATGACAACTGGAAATGTATGATTTCACTATTTTGCTTTCCTTTGTAAAATAAATTCGCCTGTGACCATTTGGAATTGTTTTACAATCGCAATTAATTCCAAGTCGCTTTGAAACTTCATCAGGGTACAGTTCACTGTCAAAAACATATAGACTGTCCCACTCGAAATTAAAGACTTTACCTAGGCTTACATAACACGTATCATTCTCACCCCCACATTGAGATTTAACACCACTAGCAAAACTGTCACAAAACCTTTCTGAACATGAACTTGAAAAAACGATAACCAAAAAGGTCACATATAAACTCAATTTGATTTTAATTTTTCTCATTATTACAAGATCATTGAATAAATGGCAATACTTTTAATTTTTTATTTGCTGTTTTTCCCAATATAGGCTCCAAACGATGCTTTATATCTTCTAACATTAAACAATTTATTATTAAAGAGGATTCATCTTTAAATACTATTTTATAATACCTATACTCTCCAAACGAGTACCAACCTGATCCCCCTCCATATGAAGCAACATATTCAAGGACAGTAATATCATCAAAATTATGTTTCGAATCTGTCTTCGATTTATATTCGATAGTTCTATTCTTCCTGTTTAGGATTACAATATCGTTGCCGGTTCTTATTAAAAACTGTATATGAAGGAGTATAGTCGGCAAAAAATCAAATACGAATAAAAATAAAAATAGGTACACATAAATAAAACTGCGAATAGAAAACCCGAAAAAATAAAGATATACGATAACTAGAATACTAAATTTAAGCAACATGGAAGATAGTAATGCTATTTGGCGCTTCCAAGTGATCCTACATATGATGCTATTCAAATCGCTCATCTAATTAAAATAATAGTATTCACGACACCAACGACGTTAAGATCTTTTGATGTTATCAATGTGATTAATTGTAGCTTCCTTAACTGCCGGATAGTTATCATATGAATATTCTCCTCCAGCAAATGTAGCACCGACGGTAATACCAATTAAGGTACTAACCACAGGGACTTCTGACCTTACAATAGCACCATAAATTATTGGTGCAGCGAAAGACGTTGCACCTCCCGTTAACCTGTACGCCAGTCTGGCCCCACTTATATTCTTATCTGAATATTCTGCGATATCAAGGCCGGTTTCATTATTGTTGCAACATTCCCCATAAACATTCCCAACTCATTGCTAAAATAGACATAAACATTCTTGCCGGCTTCAAGGGCATCGGAGGCGATCCTGCTGATGGTTTGTTGGCTGTTGGGACTGTAGGCTACCGGAAATATACCGCTGGAGGCTTCGTCGAACTTAAACTGCTCGTCGAAGAATAAAACATTCAGATAGGCCTTGGGCGCCTGGTTGGAACCGCTGCTGTTGTTGGGTTCGTTAAGAAATGCTGCCAGCCCAGCATTAGCGGCCAGCGCTCCACTTAAGGTGCCGGAGGCTTCTTTGATAAGCTGCCCCACCTGCGCGCTGCCACTGAGCGCAGTGGCCGAATGGGCAAGCAGACTGTTTAATCCATTGGCTCCGCTGTTGTTGGTATTGGCGGTCGTATAGTAATAATCAATCTTTGTATGGATGCGGTCTCCACTCATGACCTTTAAAAGTTTGGCTGCACCAATCGCCCCCTGGCTTTTCTTAACACTCATTACAAAGCTACCATTCGTGGAGGATCTGGCAAATCTTAATTATTGGATGACGAAGCCACTCGCGCAGGGGGCGGAAGACGCAAGATAAAACCCAGACTGCCCAGGTGTGCTCTTCTGTTTGTGCTGCTATTTTACCACCTAAGTGGTAGATAACGTTATTGATTGTTGTGTTTAACCCCGAAGGGTGAAATGATTATTGCACCATCTATCCAAATGCTTCAACCCGAAGGGGTGGCATTTTAATGAAGAAGCGAAAAAAACTATTCCGCTGATGGCAAGCCCTATATTTTTTTAAAAAAGTTCATTACATCTTGATAACTAAATACTAACTTTCATACAATGACAAAAGACCTCACCTGGCCCTTCAAATGAAAACACCAAATCAGGTCTATAACAGGAAATTTTCGACTACCTGATGCAACCGGAACTTATTTAAAAATTGTCAATCTATTTTAGGACTATTCATTAAGCCTTAAGGACAAGATGGGATTTTATCCCAGCCTGCTTTGGGAGGCTCAATATTAGTCAAGCAATCTGGAACCGGTTTCTCTTTATGAAAAACGACAGCCTTGGGATCATTAGGAAAAAACTGAATAAAGTATTGGCTACCTATAGCACTCTTACCTAAATCAGCCACTATCGTCGCTTCGTAATTAATAGCTAAATATTTGTAGCGTATGGTTATCATTAGACCTCCCTTATATCCCTCTGAGTTAATGACGGTTGCCTTTGTAAAAATTCCTTGTCTTTCTATCTCTTTTCGCTGAAAATACTCATACATACCATAAATGAGAATTCCTGCAAAAAACACTAGAAGTATTATCTTTTTTTCGTTGATATTCTGATGAGCCATTGCAAAATTATTCTCAATCTTTAATAATTTCTTGTGCCTGTCTGGATGCATTTCCTGTGACGATGTCAACTATTGTTGCTGTGGATGAACCCGATCCAAAAATAGTACCTGCACCACCGGAGAACGCACCAAAGCTAAAATCTAAACTAGTCTGACCTATGTTTTTTCCGTTGCCAAGATAGTTTAATTGTCGCTGTCCATCCGCAAAAGGTGTATAGTCAACTAGGGAATTAACCCCAGCAACACCTATAATTCCGCCTAACCTATTAAAAGGGTTGAAAGTATTTACTGTAATATCGAAGAAATCCATTTTCTTATGGTCTCCACCGTTCTGAAGCAAGTTGATTGCCGCGTTCCTAACAAATGCTCGCCCGAAAGTGGTTACCAATGCTTTGTTGATCGCCGTTCCTGCAATCGGTGCAGCCATCATTATTGCCGGCGCAGACATTATCCCTATTGCCCCAAGAGACATTTTTCTTCCGTCTTCCTCCGCCTCAAATCTTCTCTTAAATGAAGAAAGATTATTCATATACAATGGAGATTCTCCGCCCTGAATAACTGCTTGGCCTGCATCCCTTCTTCGGTTATATGTAAATCTTTCTTTTCTCCAGGCACTCACTTCCTTCTTACTATAAGAAGGCCAATAAAAACCACCCCATGAAGCAGCTTTCTTCTGTGGCGTTATAGTGACAGTAGGTAGATCGGGATCGCGCTGCATTGTCTCGCCGTTAATGGTTGTATCCTTGAGACCCCATGGATCAAGCCTGCTAATGGGATTGTTACTCCCAAAATTATAAGGAGATAGACCTACAGAAAAATCCGCTAATGGATCGGCCTGCCAAAATCTGCCCAACTGAGGATCGAGCATACGGAAATTTGCATCATACAATTCTAACCCACTGCCATCACTAAACTCTTTGGATTGAAGTTCATTACCCCCATTAAACTTGATTTTATTCTCAATCTTCCCCACCCCCTTGGAACTAACTCCCGCCATCGCCAATCCGAACGGATAATAATGCGTTTCCTCCAAAATCCTGCCTTTTTCATGTGTTAGCAGGAAATTATCGAAATAGAGCATCGTTTCGGACTCATTGCTGAAATAGACATACACATACCCATTCTTGCCGGCTTGCAGGGCATCGGAGGCGATCCTGCTGATGGTTTGTTTGCTGTTGGGGCTGTAGGCTACCGGAAATATACCGCTGGAGGCTTCGTCGAATTTAAACTGCTCATCGAAGAACAATACATTCAGGTAGGCCTTGGGCGCCTGGTTGGAACCGCTGCTGTTGTTGGGTTCGTTGAGAAATGCTGCCAGCCCAGCATTAGCGGCCAGCGCTCCGCTTAAGGTGCCGGAGGCTTCTTTGATAAGCTGCCCCGCCTGCGCGCTGCCACTGAGCGCAGTGGCCAAATTGGCAAGCAGACTGTTTAATCCATTGGCTCCGCTGTTGTTGGTATTGGCGGTGGTATAGTAATAATCAATCTTTGTATGGATGCGGTCTCCACTCATGACCTTTAACAGTTTGGCTGCACCAATCGCCCCCTGGCTTTTCTTAACGCTCATTACAAAGCTACCATTCGTGGAGGATGTACCAAAATTAGCCGGGCGACTGATTCTGGAAGAAGCTACATTTATAGAGCCGCCTGTTTTGTTCTCCCAATAACCATCCTGCAACTGCACCGCAGCCTGGCCCGCTGTTCCTTCAAAATTCAGTTCGGGATAGGTTTGAGCCTGTATTTCTTCTGTGAGCACCATACGCACATTACCCAGATGATCTTTGATGAAATAATCATCTTCAAATTTCGCCGGGCTTGCTCCCTGTACTGCCACAAAACGCGTTCTGCCTTCGGCATGCCCCAAAAACTGCAGACTGTCTTCCTGAAAAACCATTCCGCCGAGGTATAGGGTAACTTTGTCGGGCTTGCCGACTTCAGTTACCCGTTTCTGTAATTTACTGCCTGCAGCATCATAGGTATAAATGATCTTTCCCTTTTGCGTAGCCCCGGCATACACGGTTATTTCCTCCGGCAGATTTAGATAATTGTAGCGGATACCCCGCAGGGAAGCTGCGCCGCGGCCAATATCTTTATTCTTATCGGTGACCATATTGCCATTGGCATCATAGTGGTAATCTACCGTGCTGTTGTGGCTCTTGCTCTGGGTATGGTATTTTGAATAGCGGAAATCGCCCAGCCGCGTTGCGGAATCCTGCCGGAAATCATAAACGTTCATCAGGCGGTTAGAGCCGGAAAAATAGTTATAGCGCAGTGAATCGATGCATTCGCTGCCCGTACCCTTCCAGCCAAACTGGTTCATGCGTGTGATATTGCCGTTGGCATCATATTGCAAATTGCTGACACTGAAATTCAGTCCGGCGGTTGCAGACTGCATAATATCAATCTCCGTTATTGTATTAATGAGGTGTGCTAACTGGGACGGCATTTTCTTCTTAACTGTATCTGTGGACCTATTCGATCTCGATGCAATCGAAATAAGTAGACCACTTACCCATTGTTTCAAAGTTTATGGGCGTGGAGTCCATCCCAAACCATTTAATGCCTATTTTACTTAAATCTGGAAAAGTAAAACCTTCTTCACTAAACAAGCTAATTCTCCTAAACCAATCCCTGTAAACTGAATATACTTTACTAATTGTCATTTGATCAATTCCAATCTCCTCTCCCGTATTAATATTTTGCAATACTGGAAATGGAGAAAATACAAAAACATCAGATCCAAACGCCAGCAAATTAATTAAGAGCAAGGCTTCAACTTGAAGGCGGTAATCATTCGAGAATGGAATATGTAATTGAGTAGATAATGGATGTAATTTCCGTACCGGCCACACACAAAGCGAAGTGTCTTTTTCAAAGCACAGAAGTTTTTTTATCAAATGCATCTTTACGGGGTCGGGAAGGTGTGTCACTGGCTCTGCAAAGCAATTAACTGAATATCTTTCAGTCGTATCTTGATGATATATCTCAATTAAAAGGCTGTACCGATTTTTATTTTTCGAGATATGCAGGTCTGCATCCTGTCCATACGATTCTGTGGTAGAAGAAAACAGAAAAATAAGAATTCCATAAAAAATAATTGTCAGAGTTTTCATAACCCGAGTTCCTTTAAGATTCGCTTAATTTCATTTCCATCAACAATATTTACCCCGTTAACAGACATTTTAGGAAGAGCTTCATAAGGCTGGTTATACTGAGTATGTTCTTTTTTCTTTCGATTATGCTGAGATACACTTGGTTTCTGCATAGGATCCTTTCTGTGTTCTCCCCAAAATTCAGCCTCTCCGGCCGATTTATTTGGCTTTTCTTCCGAGTCATCTTGGTCATATGATCCATCAGGGTTATTTTTCGCTGCATGCACAGCATCGCTTTCCCCGCCAACATTCCACCATATTACAGAAACATCCCCTCGTTCTCCTGATGGCAGTTCAGCAAATTCATCATGTAGTAATTGTTTAATGGCATTTGATTCTGTTATCCAAATATTTCCCTCAGCGAGTGCATAACCAAAGCAGTTGGAACTTAAACCTGCAAATCTTGATCCCGGACTAGTTACTGTGGAGCCATCGATAGGATTGCCATCATTGTCCAATTGTGTGACGTATGCTTCCACAACTCGTCGCGCGGCGATGGGCACTCCTTTATCTGTATATACAGTAATATTTTCGGACTTATAAGAAATTGAAACCCTTTTACCACTAAGTGAAACGTTAAACGGTTTGCTCGTTTGAGTAGTTCCATTACTTGTAGCAATAATATTCCCATCCTTATCTTTTAATATATGACCAGCTTCATCAATGTTTTTAATTGGATTGTTTGCGGCATATTGATATGATGTAAGAGCTACATAAACTTCTGAAAATTTATCTAGTGTATGCCAACGTCCTATTTGCTGGTCATACATCCTGGCTCCGTAATCATACCATTCCAATCCCGATCCATCACTAAACTCCTTCTCCTGCTTTTCTTTACCGTTATACTCATATTTATTATCCAACGAACCTATGGCCTTCGAAGATATCCCTGCCATGGTGAGACCAAACGGATAATAATGTGTCTCCTCCAAAATCCTGCCCTTCTCATGAGTGAGTTGGAAATTATCGAAATACATCAGAGTCTCTGATTCATTACTGAAATAGACATACACATAGCCATTCTTGCCGGCTTCCAGGGCATCGGAGGCGATCCTGCTGATGGTTTGTTTGCTGTTGGGGCTGTACGCTACCGGAAATATACCGCTGGAGGCTTCGTCGAACTTAAACTGCTCATCGAAGAACAATACATTCAGGTAGGCCTTGGGCGCCTGGTTGGAACCGCTGCTGTTGTTGGGTTCGTTCAGAAATGCTGCCAGCCCAGCATTAGCGGCCAGCGCTCCGCTTAAGGTGCCGGAGGCTTCTTTGATAAGCTGCCCCGCCTGCGCGCTTCCACTAAGGGCAGTGGCCAGGTTGGCAAGCAGACTGTTTAATCCATTGGCGCCGCTGTTGTTGGTATTGGCGGTCGTATAGTAA
>JAEYRC010000280.1 GCA_023409675.1 Bacteroidota bacterium | reverse complement strand
CTGTTCACGGGCATATACCCAGTCGACCAGCTTTCCATTCTTATCATAATCCACAATAATATGTTTGGGAGATGGTATCAGGCAATGTTTAATACCTCCGTAACCGCTGATCTGATCCTGGTAAGCGCCGGTATGAAAGAATCCGACATAGAGCGGTTCGCCGGCGGATATTTTGGGAAGAAAGACTTCATTGACATGTTCTTCCGAATCGTAATAATCGTGACTGTCGCAGGTTATACCACCCAGTACCACCCGCTGATATTCCTGATCCCATTTATTGATCGGCAGCATCAGAAACTTTTCTCCTATACCCCAGGTATCGGGCAACGTGGTTATGAAGGATGAATCGATCATATACCAGCACTCGCGGTCGTTCTGCATTTTTTCACCAATCACACTATAGATGTGCGCCATGCTTTCTCCCACCGTATAGCTTCCGAATTCGGTGAAGATATTGGGCATGGGAACCTTATTCTTTTTACAGGCTTTTTTGATATTGCCCACGATCTGGTTGATCATGAACTGGTAGTCGTATTCGAAGCCCAGGGAATGTTTGATCGGAAAACCGCCGCCAATATTGATAGAATCGAGTTCCGGGCAGATCTTTTTAAGCTGGCAATACAGGTTGATGATCTTATTGAGCTCACTCCAGTAATAGATATCATCCTTAATACCTTTATTCAGGAAGATATGCAGCATCTTGAGGGAAAACTTATCTTCATTTCCTTCAATATGATCTACATAAAACTCCAGGATATCTCTTGAGCGGAAACCCAGTCGGGAAGTATAAAAAGGAAAATTAGGCTCTTCTTCAGCGGCTACTCTTATGCCGAGTTTAAAAGGCTTTTTAATGCTTTTCCGAAGCTGGAAAAGCTCTTCTTTATTGTCCAGAACCGGAATAACATTCTTGAAACCGGTATTCACCAGGTTGGCGATGCGGCTGATGTACGGTTTTTGTTTATAGCCGTTACAGATAATGTAGATATCCTTATTGATCTTTCTTTTCTCGTGCAGTTTTTTGATGATCTCTATATCGTAGGCATAAGAGGTTTCAAGATGAATTTCATGCTTGAGCGCCTCTTCCACCACAAAGGAAAAATGTGAACTTTTTGTACAGTAACAATAATGATATTTCCCTTCGTACTTATGTTTCCGGATAGCGTTGGCAAACATTTCCTTCGCCTTATTGATCTGCATACCGATTTTGGGCAGATAGGTCAGTTTTAAGGGTGTGCCATATTTATCGATCAGGGCCTTGATATCAACTCCATTATACTGCAGGTACCCGTCTACGGTTTCGAAATCCGGCTGAGGGAAATTGAAGGTTTGTTTCACCAGGTCTGTGTACGAATTGTTCATGAACTGGTTAGGCGAATTACTGATGGCGGTAAAATTTAAAGGTTTATAATTCGGTTCCCGATCCTATTACAGGCAAATGTAAATTTTTGATTGAATTAAATATAAAAAAACCGGGTGCGAATATACTTCACACCCGGAAATTCATTGTATCACATCCATCTTATTTAACGGAAGCGATCAGCTGTTTGAAAGTATCCGGTTCATTCATGGCGATGTCGGCAAGCATTTTACGGTCTAGCCCTACTCCTTTTTCATTCAGCAGGTGAATGAACTGTGAATAGGTCAGGCCTTCTTCCCGTACAGCGGCATTGATCCGGGCAATCCACAGACTGCGGTATTCTCTTTTCTTTAATTTGCGGCCTACATATTTATAGGTAAGGCCTTTTTCCATTACATTCTTGGCAACGGTGTAAACATTTTTCCGTTTACCATAATAGCCTTTGGCGGCTTTTAAAATCTTTTTTCTCCGGGCTCTTGAAGCAACGGAATTTACTGAACGTGGCATATCTGAATATTTTTAAGTTTAAATGATGGTGACTGAAAAGGATTTTTCAGCTTATTTTAACCGTAACAGGCGCATAACAAAATCCATGTTGGATTTGTGAACCGTTCCTGCAATGTTCAGATGACGCTTACGCTTTTTCGATTTTTTGGTTAGAATGTGTCTTTTGAACGACTTCTGGTGAGTGATCTTTCCGGTACCGGTTACTTTGAACCGCTTCTTGGCACTGGAATTCGTTTTTACCTTTGGCATTTGAAACTGATTTGATTTTTACACCCTGCTGGCGTTCCGCACCGGCGGAAACTTATGGAGCCTTGTGGGTAATCAGGATTTTCCTGAAATGGAGCGCAAAGGTAAGTATTTTTACTTTTTCTATCAAGAATAATTGCAGTTTCCGATTTTTGGTCCGGTTTGCGTTTGGTCGCTTCATTTTTTACAGCGATGCAATATTACATGATCCGGGCATTAAAAATCACTGTGTAATTCCATTATCTTAGCCCTTTATTCTTCATTTATGAATTTACTGCTCCGGTTGTTTGTTTTCGCCCTTGTTCTTTTCGCCTGCTATTCCTGCAAAAGCCGTTCGGGCAGCCCGAAAGTGCTGGTATTTTCCAAAACAGCCGGTTTCCGGCATTCCTCTATTCCCGTGGCCCGGGAAGCGCTGGTTAAGCTTGGGCAGGAAAATGGATTTTTGGTGGATACTACGGAAAACGCGGACTATTTCACTGAAGATTCCCTTAAAAACTATGCTGCTGTGATCTTTCTCAGCACCACCGGGGATGTGCTGAACCATTATCAGGAAGCTGATTTCGAACGATACATTCAGGCCGGTGGTGGGTTTGTCGGTATTCATGCCGCTTCTGATACCGAATACGACTGGCCATGGTATGGTCGCCTGGTAGGCGGGTATTTTGTGAGTCATCCGCAAATTCAGGAAGCTAAACTCCGGGTGTTGGATAAAGATCATCCCTCAACCGAACATCTTCCCGACGAATGGGTGCGCAGCGATGAATGGTATAATTTCAAAAACCTGAATCCTGACGTTAAAGTACTGATGGATATTGATGAAAGCTCTTATGAAGGTGGGCAGAATGGTGACGAACACCCGATGGCCTGGTATCATGAAGTTGACGGCGGACGGGCTTTTTTTACCGCGTTGGGGCATACAGAGGAATCGTATGAAGAAGAACTCTTTTTGAAGCACCTGCTGGGGGGTATAAAGTACGCCATTGGCGGAAACAGACATCCCGACTACTCCAAAGCCACCACCCCACGCGTACCGCTGGAAGAACGCTTTACCAAAATCAGCCTGTCGAAGGGCGGCTTTTTCGAACCCACCGAAATGGCCATATTGCCTAACCTGGATATACTTGTTTCCCAACGCCGCGGTGAGCTGATGCGCTATCGGCAGGCGGATTCTTCCCTCAAGCAGGTAGGATTATTGAATGTTTACCACAAGGCTACGGTGCCTAATGTTAACGCCGAGGAAGGGTTTATGGGCCTGCAGGCGGATCCAGATTTTGCTAAAAATAATTACATCTACGCTTTTTACAGCCCCTTTGATACATCCGTAAACCGACTTTCCAGGTTTACTTTCCAAAACGATACGCTTGATCTGTCCACTGAAAAAGTTATCCTTGATTTTTACTCCCAGCGCAATATCTGCTGCCATACGGGCGGATCAATTGCCTTTGGAAAAGACCGGATGCTCTAT
>JAEYRC010000247.1 GCA_023409675.1 Bacteroidota bacterium | reverse complement strand
GATGAAGGGGTTATGCCTCCGGCCATTGCGCGCCCCCTGGTGGAAAATATTATTCTGAACCAGAAGAAGGCGGAACAGATCCGGAAAAAAATCGGAAATGCCACTACACTGGAAGCCGTTGCTCAGGCAAGCGGTCAGCCGGTAGGGAAATCCGACAGCCTGCAATTCAGCAGTCCCTTTATACCGAATGTTGGTCAGGAAGGAAAGGTTGTCGGGGCAGCATTCAATAAAGAGCTGCTCAATAAAGTATCCGAACCCATTGCCGGAAATGCAGGCGTTTTTGTTATCCGTGTTGATAATCATTCTGCGGTGCCCAATCAGAATTTCGACGTTATTTCCCAGCAGGCTTCGTTGCTGCAAATGCAACAGCGGGCATTATCAGATCCCCGGATGCTGATGGAAATCCTTAAGAAAGACGCGAAGATCAAAGACAATCGAAGAGATTTCTTCTAATAGTAAAGACCGGTTTTCCGGTCTTTTTTTTGTCATCTATTGATCCGGACTGACATTGATACCTACAATACTTGGTTAAATGTTAAGGATATCCGGTGTTGCCCTGCGCTTTATTGCGGATGCGGGTAACTTCGTAACTTTGAAGGGTATGAGTGAAACTATTATCAACCGGGTGGCATTAAGTGCGCTGGAGCAAATAGATCTGGAAGAATTTCTTCCCAAAGAAAAGATCATGGGCTTTGACCTGAAAGCTTTTCTTTTCATGGAGATGATCATTAAGGAAAAAGATTTCAGGGAATCATTGGAGCAGCATGACTGGGCTCAGTATCAGCATAAGATCGTGGCGGTTCATTGTTCCGCGGATGCCATCATACCGCAATGGGCTTATATGCTGGTGGCCAGCTACCTGCAGCCCTTCTCCAGCGCGATCTATTTTGGTGACGAATCGTCAGTATCGGAAAAAGTTTTGCTGCACAATATACAGGCTATTGATAGCGCGCAATATATCGACAAGCGGGTAATCGTAAAGGGATGCGGTGAACATCAGGTGGGTCCGGCGGCCTATCTGGCTATAGCGGAAAAACTGCGTCCCGCCGCGAAAAGCATTATGTATGGTGAAGCCTGCAGCACAGTTCCGGTATATAAAAAGAAATAGCGGCCGGATAACAGCCGCTATTCGTTGTACTAACCCGAATCTCTTATATTTCAGCGCCTACACGCTCCAATAAAGCCTTGGTTTTACGAATGCCTTCATCTTCAGACGCGTTGCTTCCTTCATACTCGATACCAATAATTCCGGTAAAGCCCGCATCTTTAATGATCCGAAGCATTTTGTTATAATCTGTTTCAACACAATTGCCATTTTCATCGAAGTCATTCGTTTTAGCGCTGACACCTTTAGCGAAAGGCATAAGCTCTGCGGTACCTTTATAGCGATCATATTCTTCCACGCAGGTCCAGTTTTCTCCGCGGGTAATACAGAAGTTTCCCAGATCAGGCAGGGTACCTACATTGGGCTTATTCACTTCCTGCATAACAGCCGCAAGCCATGATCCATCGGAAGAATAACCACCATGATTTTCTACGATTACGTTCATACCCGCTTTTTGTGCAAATTCACCCAGCCGGCTTAACCCATCGACAGCATATTTTTTAACTTCATCGCGACTTCCTTTTCCCGCGGCATTAACACGGATTGAACTGCAGCCCAGAAACTTCGCGGCTTCCACCCATTTGTAGTGAT
This sequence comes from Bacteroidota bacterium, assembly GCA_023409675.1. GTDB lineage: Bacteria > Bacteroidota > Bacteroidia > Chitinophagales > Chitinophagaceae > Flavitalea. Next base: position 9,225 of record JAEYRC010000247.1, on the reverse strand, counting down.
TTTCAACAGCCTGTAAACGTTTCTGCTCATCTGCATCACCGAGATCGCCTTCGCCATCGCACATGATCAGGTGATTGGTAACTCCATTATCCTTACAGCGCTGCAACAACTGATTCAGGTAAGCCTGATCATTGGCTTTATCCTTAAAGAACTGGTTCACGTATTCCACCACTGAAATACCGTATTCATTTTTTGCGGTAGCCGGAAAATCGAGATTGTCCAGTTTTCCACCAAATAGGGCTTTATTCAGCGACCACTGCGCCAGGGAGATGGTAAAGAAAAGTGGTGAAGCGGTCGACGCGCTGGTATTGGGATTATTTCCGGTTGCCGCGTCATTACAGGCGATAAGGCCGGCGGAGATTGCACCAAATCCTGCGGTGAAACCACCCAGTTGTTTAATAAACTTTCTGCGATCTGAAGCCATAAGTATAATTATAAGTTGGTAAAAAGGAAAGCCAATTTATACTTTAAAAAGAAGAACGGAAAATAAAAACACCGGCGACATTGCTAAACGTTGAAACATCCGGCTGTTCAATAGCTGTAATAGCTAAAGCAATTATTCCCTCCTGATACCGTTCGCATTACAACAACTCGTACAGGCTCCTCAGCCGTTCGCGGGTCATTACTTTCTCCCAGTCTTTTCCAAGCGCATTTTCCCAGAGTGGTTTCATCCCGAGGGAGACATTGATCATGGTATCAAATTGCTGATCTGTTAAACCGCGTGTAATATGCTGAGGGATATCGATATTGTTTTTTTCGACCATCTTTTTGAATTCGGCTACCCCTTCAGGATAGAATTCTTCAAGCTTATCAAAAACAATACAATTGCCAATACCGTGTTTTGTTCCCAGCAGGTACGATAAGCCGTAACTAACCGCATGGGCAACTCCCACCTGTGAATAGGCGATACTCATACCACCGGCATAGGAGGCCATCATTAACTGGTCATCACTTTCGCGATCCCATTGCTCTTTTTCAACGAATACCTTACGGCAAAGCTCAAGCGCTTTTTCACCATAGGATTTGCTGAATTCATTCAGATAGGTTCCTTCCAAACTTTCGATACAATGGATATAGCAATCCATTCCGGTATAAAAACGCTGGTTGACCGGTGCATCTGCCGTAAGTTCAGGATCGAGGACAATCTGATCGAAAGGGGTGAAGTCAGAATTCATGCCCAGCTTACGCTCGGGACCGGTGAGCACCGTGGTTCGGGATACCTCCGCACCTGTTCCGCTGAGTGTAGGAATGCCCACTTTGTATACACCGGGTACCTTAACCAGGTCCCAGCCCTGGTAATCTGCAGATGATCCACTGTTGGTCATCATCAGCGATACTGCTTTGGCAAGATCCATGGCAGAACCGCCTCCGATACCGATGATACCGCTAACGCTTCCGAATTCCGCTTTGAGTTGTGCGGCAATGGAATCCACATAGCTGGTTTTGGGTTCATAGGTAACATCTACAAAAATAACCTTATCCGTACCTCTCAGCGGAATACGGTTAACCAGGGGTTTATTGTTGAAGTAATGGTCAACCAGGAAAACCATTGGTGCATCCTGTTTGCGATGCGGTTCCAGGATTTCATCGAGCTGATTAAAACTCCCTCTTCCATAGATCACATATCCGACGAGCTTAAAGTTTCTAAACTTCATATATCCAGTTTACCGGTTTTAATAAAGTACAAAGAAACAATAAAACCCGATACCTATGTTGAAATCAGATGTGATAAGGAAATTGATAGAAATAAGCAATAGAGCCTAATAGAAAATACAGGAAGATAGGGATGAAAGAGATTTGTTGAAGAATGATTTTACACAGTCAGAAGGAAGAAGCGATAAATTGTTTTGAGATGATCTGGAGAATGGGTTGATACCGGTGAATACCGGCGGAACAGCGGTTCATCTAGGAAGCAACAATTCCCTAAAATTAATGTTTAAACACCGACACAACACGGTAATGTACATCCAGCCCGAAGGGCCCTCCCTCCCCCACCGCCACCACACCAGTATTTTTATTAACAAGACGACATCCTAACCGGAATGAGGTGGAGTATTCCAGTTCTCCTGCCCCGAAATTTCCCACCAGAAATTCACTCAACAGGTTTTGCTGATATGTAAGGTTCTTCAAAAATAGACTTCTCCTTCTCCTCACACAAGGTTGTAACTACATATCCGCAACGTTTTTTACACATGGAAATACCGATCAGGAACAGTACTGCTTTTCTTTACGTGCTTACCTATAAATACTTCGCGGCATTTACCAGATCCTCAGGAGTATCGATCTCAATACCCATATAATCGGTCAACACCATTTTAATAGGAATACCATGTTCCAGATAACGCAGACACTCGATCTTTTCGGCCGCCTCCAGCGGAGTAATAGCGCATTCCGTAAAATATAACAACGCTTCTTTCCGGAAGGCGTAAACGCCGATGTGTTCATAATATGGAATGTCAATTTCCGTATCCCGGGCATAAGGAATCGGGCTGCGACTGAAAAAAAGGGCATTCATGTTTCTGTCGACGGTCACCTTTACATAATTTGGGTCTGCTACGAGTTTCTTATTCTCCATCCGCTGCATCAGCGAGGCGACCTGAACCGACTGACCCGCTTCACCCTCAAAAACAGCTAACAGCTTTTGAAGCGGCTTTGCCTTAACAAAAGGTTCATCACCCTGAACATTAACGATAAGATCAACATCGAGCGACCGCGCTGCTTCCGCAATACGGTCACTTCCGCTTTCATGCTGACCGGTGCTCATGACCACCCTGCCCCCATGGCGGCTGATTTCATCGGATATGATATCGCTGTCGGTGACCACAATTACCTCATCAAACAAGCCGGTGGCTACTGTATTTTCATAGGTATGCCGTATGACGGTTTTGTCTCCCAGCATATGCATCAGTTTCCCCGGAAAACGGGTGGCTGCATAACGGGCTGGTATCATCGCTGTTTTTTTCATGAATACGTATTGAGCTTAAGTGGATGCTGGTACAGCAGCGTACTAATAATCGGTTTTGATGTCTTTGTTGAAGGGTATCCGAAGCTGGAAGCGGATATCTTCATCTGTCTGATCATCCAGTACATCCAGCCCATAGCGCAATTGCGCCGGATCAACATATACAAAGGTGCCGAAAATCCGGTCCCACAGAGAGAATATATTGCTGTAATTGCTGTCGGTCAGCGGACGTTTATAATGATGATGGGCTTTATGCATATTGGGGGATACAAAGATATAGCTGATGGGTTTATCGAGCCATACCGGCATCCGGATATTGGCATGGTTGAAATGAGTGAACAGGGCAGCGAGACTGCGGTACAGGAAGTATACACCTACCGGTATCCCCAACACGAAAATACCTACAACGGTCGACGCTTCTCGGAACAACCACTCGCCGGGATGGTGACGGGTGCCGGTGGTTACATCAACTTTTGTATCGCTGTGGTGAACCATATGGAACTTCCACATCCACTTATATTTGTGCATAGCATAATGCGGGGCATATTGTCCGAAAAAATCCATGAAAAAAACACCCAGTAGTATATGCGCCCATAGGGGAAGATTCATCAGGTTCAGCAATCCGAAATCATGCTGCATCACCCAAAAGCAAACCTGAATGGTTAGCAGACCGAATACAAGGTTCAAAACAACAGTGGTTCCCAGGAAGAAAAGATTCACGGCAGCATGGCGATACCGGCGGAAGCTGAATTTGAATAACGCGTAATATCCTTCCAGAATCCAGAAAAATACCATACCGCCCAACAGGATGGCAACACGCAGCTCACTGCTGATATTTTCCCAAAAGGAAAGAAAGGATTCGGTCATGGCCGGATAGTTAAAACTCCTCTCTAAATGTACGATCATTTATCGGCTCAGGGAATTCCCGGATCGTCAAAATTATGGTGGCAGGAATTGCAGTGGTAAGCTTTGGTTTCCCGGGGTTGCGGATTTCTTCCGGTGAAGTAGTTGATAAGCTTGTCATACCAGCCCTGGAGTTTAAGTTCATGCCGCATGTTTTCCACATCGCGTGATCCGCAAACCGGACAGGCGCCCTTTTGCAGGTACTCCTGTTCATAAGCTCTGGCAAGCAGTTCAGCGCGTTCGGCCTGGCTGTTGTGCACCATTAGTTTAATGCCCCCGATTGCATTGGAGAGCAGCGGATCGATCGTAACGGTATGTTCATCCTGCAGATAGGCACGGATACCTTCCTCTTCAAGACGCTGAAGCATGATGTTCGCCGGAAGGTAATTATCGTATGACCGGATGAATACAAACATAGGTATCCGGATTATGCAGCGATCAGGTATTAAGCATCAACGGCATGATAAGCATCATGAGGTCTTCATCCTCTTCACTTTCAACCGGTTTAATAATACCCGCCTTGGTGGGCGCTGAAAGTTCAAGACTGATCTCTTCCGTATCGGATGCGTTCAGCATTTCAATCAGAAAACGCGCGTTGAAGGCGATTTGCAGGTCTTCACCATCGTACTGACATTGCATCCGCTCAGTACCTTCAAATGAAAAATCCACATCCTGGGCTGTAAGCTGTAATTCGCTTCCGGTAATGTTCAGCACCACCTGGTTAGTGCTCTTATTACTGAAAATGCTCACCCTGCGCAGCGCGCTTTGAAATCCGGCTTTATTGACTCTCAGGCGATAGGGATTATCGTTGGGAATAACTACACGGTAATCCGGAAATCGGGCATCAATGAGGCGGCAACCCATGCTGGTGGTACCGTGTTCAACAAAAAAATGCTTTTCATTGAAGCTGACACTGAGCTCATCATTATTATCGGGCAGGGCCGATTTTAATATATTCAATGGTTTTTTAGGGATGATGATGGCATCTTTTCCCTTGCAGGAAACATCGCTTCTTTTGAATTTCACCAGGCGGTGCGCATCGGTAGAAACGAACTGAACCCCACTGTCATCCATTTCAAGATATACGCCGTTCATAGCCGGACGAAGATCATCGGTGCTTACCGCAAACAAAGTTTTATTTATCGCCCGAACCAGGATGGAACTGCTGATGGTAAAGGAGGTTGCTCCGGTATTATCCGGTTCCCTTGGGAAATTATCGGGATTCTCTCCCATCACCTTGTATTTACCGTTGTTACTGGTGATCTCAATTCCGAAATTGGAATCTATTGTAAAGGTCAGTGGCTGATCCGGAATGTTCTTTAACGAATCCATGAGGATGCGTGCGGGTATGCAGACTTTCCCCGGTTCCCGCGCTTCTACTTCAAGCTGAACCTTCATAAACGTTTCCAGGTCGGTGGCCATTACTGTAAGCTGATTCTTCTCCACCTCAAACAAAAAATCTTCAAGAATCGGCAATACCGTACTGGCATTTGTAACACCACTGATCTGCTGCAGTTGTTTTAATAGCGCCGACGAAGAAACGATGAACTTCATATTCAGTTGTTTGGATTCAATTTGATTGAAAAATACAATTCAGCAAACCTAATGAATTTTGGTCTTAAGAATACAAGCACACAGAAATTCATTCTGCAAGACCACCTTTCGCATCCCGGCCCGGCATTTGAATGAGTTTTGAGCACAAGCAGCTAAATTCATGAACATATTACAATACCTTCATAGCTATGGCCGGTTGCTCATCTGGCCCGGCGCCTGTAAATTCCACACATTATGGTTTTTGACCTGATTTTCGGAAAAAAGAAAAATCAGCCGGAATTTCCAGACATCAGCTTTGGCCGGTATTCCGATAACAACAAGTCGGTGGCCAGGGTTGGAAGCTGGACCTCTGCCGAACTGCTGTTCACAGAAGGACGCTACTTCGAAAGCATTGAACTGTTTTTTGAATACCTCCGTGATGATGCCGAAAATAATGTGTTGTTTCATAAAGACACGCCCTCAACGGCTCATTTTGAAATTTACCAGGGCTCAAAAATCATCCGGGGAAAAGTAAATGAACAGGGTGTATATGCGGAAACTATTCTGGCCCGCATGCCGGAGCCGAATACGCCGGTGATGAGGAGACTGCTGGAAATGAACTTCAGGCTCTTTTACAGCCGCTATGCACTGAACGGCAAAGATCTCTGCATGTGTTTCGATTCTCCTTTGGAAACGGCTAACCCCAATAAGTTGTATTACGGGTTGAAGGAGTTATGCGTCAAGGCAGACAAGCAGGATGATTTGCTGATACAGGAATTCAATACCCTGGAACCTGTGGATACCCGCCATATTGAAGCGGTTCCCGACGTCGAAAAGGAGATCAAATACCGCTATTACCAGCAATGGCTCAATACCACTCTGGAATATAGTAATACCCTCGACGCAGAGAAGTTTTCGGGAGCCATATCCTATATGCTGCTCACCCTGGTATTCAGGATAGATTATTTATTACGTCCTGAAGGCAGGTTGTTATCGGATCTGGAGCAGGTGGCTGAAAAATATTTTTCGCAGACCGGTAAATCGGCCTTTACCCGTAACCAGGAAATGAAAGAGGCGCTGGAGAAGCTGCGCGAAAAACCGCGCGGGGAAGTACTTTCCGGGTTTTTCCGCTCGCGGTACACCTTCTCCATTGTTTCACCGGTGGCATCTGCTAAGATCAGTGAAAACCTGAAGCAGGCACTCGACAATATGCGCTGGTACCGCGATAACCAGCATGCCCTGATCGCTAATGAGGTTATGGAATATGGCATGGCGTACAATCAGTTTTCCTATAGCCTGGCAAAACCCCTCAGCGCGCTGCACCAGGTTTTTATGCAGGTTAATCACAGCAATTTTTTCAAAGACCTTGGCTTTTCTCCGGCATACTATGATCTGGTTAAAAGCACCTTTAATACAGAGGCGATAACCGATGCGATCCATTCGATTATACAGTCCTGGAAACCTAAATATCCATCCCTGAATTTCAACACCAGGAAATTAAAGTTTGATGGTCTGGTACAGTTCAATCAATCCTTTGTAGAGGAAGTCAGTAAACTTAAAACCGATCTATAACTATACGGCATGGAATTCCAGCAGATCATTGAAAACCTTCAGCCTTCGATTATTCAGATTACCGCCCGATCGGGATCCGGAACCGGTTTTTACGTAAAGGAATACGATGTGATCGTAACCAACGAGCATGTGGTCGGGCAAAGTGCTGAAGTGGGCATCGCGGGTAAAACTTTTCCTAAAAGCATTTCAAGGGTATGGTTCACCGATAGTAAACATGACCTCGCCTTTATACAACCGCCTGCAGGTATAGCATTGGAAGGAATTCCGCTGGGCAGTTATGAAGCCCTGAAAGATGGCGATGAGGTCGTGGCTATCGGTCACCCTTACGGACTTAATTATACCGCCACCCAGGGAGTAATTTCCAAAGTGAACCGTATTCGCCAGGGAATGCAATTTATCCAGATTGATGCGGCCATCAACCCCGGCAATAGTGGCGGACCCCTGGTAAATCAGGAGGGAGCTGTAATTGGAGTCAACACCTTCATCATTAAGGGAGGTGATAACCTCGGTTTTGCGCTGCCGGTCCGCGACCTGAAAACCGCGTTGGATCTTTACCAGCCTTACCGAGAAATCCCCGCCACCCGCTGCCCGGTCTGTAACTTTCTGGTACTTCCGTCAAATATCAATGCGGATAAATACTGTCCGTCCTGCGGAGCAGAGGTCAAGCTGCCACCCCTTCCGGAAAAAGAACATTCTCCTGCAGGAGTTGCCCGGATTATGGAAGAAATTCTGACTACCCTGGGGAAAGACAGCCGCCTGGTTCGGGATGGAACGAACCGGTGGCAATTGATAGAAGGCCAGGTGAAAATCAGGATCAACTATAATCCCGATAACTATTTTATTACCGGCGATGCTTACCTCTGTCAGCTTCCTGCTGATCCCGGTCGTATTGCGGCTTTGTATGAATACCTGCTGGAGAAGAATTATCCCCCTGGCGGACTGGTGCTCAACCTTCAGCATCAGCACGTAATTTTGTCTTTTGTAACCTATGACCAGGATTTTACTCCGGCAACCGGTACGCCCATTATTGCCAACCTGATCGCACAGGCCGGGTATTACAGTGATACCCTGATGAAGGATTTTGGCGCTATCCCTGTTTTACTGGAATAATCGAATTATGAAGCAGTCTTCCTTAACTCCGCAACAGGCATACCCGAAAATGGCCCATTTCTGCGCCTACCAGGAGCGTTGCCATAAGGAAGTAATGCAAAAGTTAAACGATGCCGGGGTATTCGGACAGGATGCTGAGGCAATAGTGGCCCGACTCATTGAAGAAAATTACCTGAATGAAGAGCGTTTTGCCCGTTTATTTGCCGGTGGACGGTTCCGCCTGAAGCAATGGGGGAAAGTAAAGATCAGTCACGAACTTAAGCAGCGTGGGGTCAGCACATATTGCATTCGAAAGGCCTTAAGGGAAATTCCGGATGACGATTACCTGGCTACACTGCAAACGCTGATTGAGAAAAAAAGAGCAACTCTTCCGGGAAATAACCTTGCGTTGATTCGAAAAAAGCTGACTGCTTATCTGGCTCAGAAAGGCTATGAATACCCGGTCTTTTTACCCCTGCTTGAACAACTGCCACGTTCCGGAAAGGGCTAAAATAAAAAAAGGGGTCTGAATAGAAATTCAACCCCGTTTTTAAAATCCAATATCCTATGAAAAACCGAAGTAAAAGTAATGGACTAATTTGATATATGCAATACTAATTTCCCGCGCTAAGTATTTTAACTTAGTTTTTTACCAACTTCTCCTGAATTACGGTGTTGGTCAAAAGGTTGGTGATCCGCAGTACATACAGGCCTTTTTCCAGTTGGGAAACATTCAACGTATGTAATCCCCGAACGGTGGTTTTGGGGATACGCACCCTTCCGGCCTGATCGCTGATCTGTACCTCCAGTGGATGTTCGGTGCGGATGATCAGGATATTGTCAACCGGATTGGGATAGAATTTATAACTTGTTTCAGCGCTGAAAAGCACCGCGATCGTGTTGGAATAATAAATTTTCCGGTCGCCCACTTCATATTTGAGGCGATAAAAATTTTTCCCCGGTGCGGGCGCTTCATCATGCCAGGTTATTTTGGAAGAATTCTTTTCCAGTTTTAAAACCCCCACCGATTCAAATTCAATCCCCGAACTGCTGCGTTCAATCGTTAAGAATTCCGCAGGCGGTTTTTCGGAGACATTCCAGCTCAGGCTTACCTTCTTCTTATCCTCCACATTGCCTGCAAATTGATCAACAACGCGGTATTCATC
>JAEYRC010000184.1 GCA_023409675.1 Bacteroidota bacterium | reverse complement strand
GATGAATATGGCGATTAAGCCCTTCCCCCCTTTTCTGATTTTGCCGGATAGTCTAACAGCTAAACCACCCGTCAGGCCCTGTAAGCGGCGGATCAGATTTCATTTTTCAGCATAGGGTTCGGGATACCGCTCAGCACCCTACCTTTGCAAAAAAAACATGTCTTCATTCGACCTATCCAAACCCCTTGTTATTGGCGGCGATCATGCCGGCTTTGAAATGAAAGAGAAAGTGGCCGCGTACCTTAAAGAAAAAGGGTATTCGGTTATCGATAAAGGCGCTTTCGACAGCAGTTCAGTTGATTACCCCGATTTTGCACATCCTGTAGCTGAAGCGGTTGAAAAAGAAGAAGCCGCCGCAGGATTATTGTTCTGCGGAAGTGCCAATGGAGTTTGCATGACGGCCAATAAACACCAAGGCATCCGTGCGGCTATTTGCTGGCAAACGGATATCGCCAGGCTGGCGCGGCAGCATAATAATGCGAATGTGATTTGTATTCCGGCCCGTTATTTAGCTTATGAAAATGCCCGCGATATCATAGATATTTTCCTAACTACCGCATTTGAAGGTGGGAGGCATGGTAACCGTGTCGATAAGATTTCCTGCTGACCTTGCTTTGGTACTGAATATAAGCAACGAACCCGGCATTTAGCCGGGTTTCGTGTGTATTGAACCGCAATTGAATGTACTGTGTCGCGGGGGGGGGTCCCCGGGTGATGACCCGGAAAATGTTTCCACCGTTGCACGACCAGTAATTATTTTCCCAGGATCCAAGCGAATATGAGTGGCGCCACAATGGTGGCATCACTTTCAATGACGTATTTAGGTGTTTTGATATCCAGCTTACCCCAGGTAATCTTTTCATTGGGCACCGCACCTGAATAAGAACCATAGGAGGTGGTAGAATCAGAGATCTGGCAGAAATAGTTCCAGAAAGGAACATCATGCCATTCGAGATCCTGGTACATCATGGGTACTACGCAGATCGGAAAATCGCCGGCAATACCGCCCCCGATCTGGAAGAAGCCGATGCCTTTACCACCGGAGTTCTGGCGATACCATTCAGATAACCATACCATATATTCGATACCACTTTTCATGGTGGAGGCCTGCAGTTCTCCCTTGATCACATAAGAAGCGAAGATATTACCCATGGTACTGTCTTCCCATCCGCCGATAACGATCGGCAGATTTTTTTCCGCCGCCGCGATGATCCAGCTGTCTTTGGGATCGATCTCATAATCGGCTTCCATCACCCTGCTGAGGATCAGCTTGTACATGTATTCATGGGGAAAATACAGTTCGCCACTTGCTTCCGCGTCTTTCCAGATCTTAACAATATGGTGCTGTATTTTACGGAATGCCTCTTCTTCCGGAATACAGGTGTCGGTAACCCGGTTCAGGCCTTTTTCCAGCAGCGCCCATTCCTCTTCCGGGGTAAGATCGCGGTAGTTGGGTATACGCTTATAATGAGAGTGCGCCACCAGGTTCATGACATCTTCTTCAAGGTTCGCGCCGGTACAGGAGATGATCTGGATCTTATCCTGCCGGATCATTTCCGCAAGTGAAACACCCAGTTCCGCGGTGCTCATCGCCCCGGCAAGCGTTACCATCATTTTACCACCATCCTGCAGATGGGCTTCATATCCCTTTGCGGCGTCTACAAGTGCTGCCGCATTAAAATGCCTGAAATTGTGTTCTATAAATGCTGATACAGGTCCTTTATTCATAATCCGTTTTTTACTGCGGCAAAGGTAGTACAATCAGCTACATCCGGAACTTATTTGCGCACCATAAAAAAGCCCCCGGGGAACCGGGGGCCGCTGTCCAACTAATGCAACTTGAATTGTTACTGTTCTGAATCTTTTTTCTCTTTTTTGAAGATCGTCCAGCCACGCATGCCGGAAGATTTCAGAATATATTTATGATCGGCATTTTCAACGGTGGCATAGTATGTTGATTCTCCATTGGCAGCCATTTCAAACAGATCGCTGATCCAGAAACCGGCATAGGATTTTTTCAGGTCAACCGATAAGTTGATGGGCAGCTGGGCGGAAAGCAGGTTTCTTGAAACGGCCAGCAGTTGACCACCTTCGCTGTAGTAAGCGAATAAAACCTGATCGTTAACTGTGAATGTTGCTTTAGAAAATTCTTTGCTGATTTTCCAGGAGATGTTCTTTGCGTTAGCAAATTCTTTCTCGAATGCAGAGCGGACATTCGCGCTGACCGCATCGGAATTGTTAGCGAATAAACCGGTAAAACCTGTTACCAGTATGAGGGCGAGGGTTACTAATTGCTTTTTCATTTTTGACTTTTTACTATTTTATTAATGTTGTTATTTGGTTTGTGATAGTGTGACGCAGTGCGATAAAAAAGGTTACAGCTTAGTTGATTTTTTTTGAATAAATATTTTTAAGCATTCCTTTTTCATCAGCACGCAACATGATCTCTTTATTATTATGCTGAATGGTGATATAAAATTCAGTGATGCCGTTCTGTACCATTTCAGCAACTTCAGTTACCGCACATCCTGAATAATTACCGGTGATGGACTGATGGATATGCAGCGGAAGATTGGAAGCCTGTACAAAGCGTACAGTAGCCACCAGTTGCGCGCTTTCATTATAATAAGCGTGAAAGCGCTGATTGTTAAGATAGAAAGCCGCCTGCTGCAATCCCGTGTTGCGAACGCTTTTCCAGGAAATAATTTCAGCGCCGGCGAAAGAATACTTCAACGCTTCATTGAATTTATTTCCGGCTGCAGGAAAAGGATTTGCTATAGCTGCGGATAATCCGAGTGATAAGGCAAGTGTTAGAGATAAAAACTTTTTCATGACGATCTGGGTTTATGTTGTTGTGTTATTGATAGGGCAAAACTATATCGCCTTTAAGCCGTCTGCAAGCAAATAGTGAAGAGTGGTATCAATGAAATGTTAAGTACGCTCAGAATTATCGGCTATGGTTGTACGAAAGATCATCATCGCAAGATGAACGGTAAATGAATTCAGAGGATTACCGTGAACAGGTAAGAATTAAACCTGCGTAACAGATACTGTTCGAAGAGCTGCCTAAAAGGTATCCCATGAATTGGCATCAGGATATCGTAAATTTACGTCAGGCCTATGCCGGACCGGCAATACCATTAACCGATAGACGTAATACCGCGGCTTTCTTATCAGGAATAAAATCTGAACATTAAATGAATTACCTGGCACATGCCTACTTATCGTTTAACCACCCGGAAGTACTTGCGGGCAATATGATATCTGACTTTATTAAAGGAAAGCAGCAATTTAATTTCCCGGATGAAGTCCGCAAAGGTATCCGGCTGCACCGGCTGATCGACAGCTTCACCGACAGTCACCCGGTAAACCGCGAGGCTAAAGCCGTATTTCGTGCCGACTATGGTTTATACAGCGGCGCCTTCCTCGATATTGTTTATGATCATTTTCTGGCAACAGATGCGGGTATCTTTCCTGCTGATGAGCTGGGGCATTTTGCACAATCTATTTACAGTAAACTCGACACACAAATTGGCATACTGCCGGATAACTTTCTCCGCATCTTCCCCTACATGAAAAATCAGAACTGGCTGCTTAACTACCGATACCGGCAGGGCATTGAAAACAGTTTCAGAGGGCTGGTACACCGGGCAAGTTATTTACATGACTACGAAACGATCAATGTATTGTTCGATAAAAATTATACAACACTTCAGGCCGGCTACCGGCAATTTTTTCCCGAACTGAAAGCGTATGCAGAAGAACAGTTCAGCATGTTATAGGACCGGCAAATTTTATTTTCCTTTCTTCAACCCGATAAACCGTTGATACTTCTTTTCATCCTACAATTGAGTTAACACTTTTTTTGGGTTTAATTCCGATACTTTTGTCCACACATTTTAAATGACTCAGTGATATATGAAAGCTGTTTATCTTACTATAGCATCCTTAATAATCGGCCTGACCATTCAGGCCCAGGCCATTCCTTCATTGGATAAATCTATACTGGATATCTCCTATTACCCGGTTAACTACCCCATTCTTAAGGTGCAGAATAAAGTTAATACGCCACCCGTAGCCCGGGTCATTTACAGCCGCCCTTTAAAAAACGGCCGTACCGTTTATGGTGAACTGGTTGAATTTGGTGAAGTATGGCGCCTGGGTGCCAATGAGGCTACAGAGTTGGAATTCTTCACGGATGTTTCACTCGGCGGACGAAAAATTTCGAAGGGTCGTTATACCATGTTTTGTATTCCAACCCCCGAAAAATGGACAATCATGATCAACCGCGATACAGATTCCTGGGGCGCCTTTCAGTATGATCCGGAAAAGGATATTGCCCGGATCGATGTAAAACCCGAAAAACAGGAAACCCCGGTTGAACCTTTTAGTATGTCATTTGTTGAGGATTCATCAGGAATAAATCTTATTATCGCATGGGATGATGTTAAAGCCATCATTCCTTTTTCTTATCAACGTTCCATGTAACATGCCTTTATCCAGGTTCTATTTATCAGTTATTCCGTTGTGTACACTTTTGCTGATGGCTGGCGGGTGTATCGAAAAGCCTCAGCCCGCAAATAATAATCCGGCATCTCTGCCGGTGATCAAAACTCCCGCAAACCGCGATCCTGGTCTCGATAAATCGCCTATGGATATGATCTATTATCCGGTCGATTTCCCGATCAGTAAAATGTCATCTTCCGGAGATAAACTTCCCCTTGCCCGTGTGATCTACAGCCGGCCGAGGAAAGAAGGCAGAACAATTTTTGGCGGGATGGTTAAGTACGGCGAACCCTGGCGACTTGGCGCTAACGAAGCGACGGAAATTGAATTTTTTACGGATGTAAAGATTCAGCGGAAAAGGGTAAATAAAGGAAGATATATCGTATATGCTATTCCGCAACCCGATCACTGGCAGTTGCGTTTGAATACCAACCTGTACACCTGGGGATTGAATATCGACAGTTCCTTCGACGCATATTCCTTCCAGGTTCCGGTCGATCAATCGTCAAAGGCGCTTGAACTGTTTTCCATGGAGTTCAGTCCGACCACCGACAGTACAAAACTGGTCATCGGCTGGGATACCCTTCGGGTAAGTTTACCCATCACCTTCAATTAGTGACAGCGGTTCGGCAACTCAGACCAATTGAATATCAAAATTTACCAGGTCAACAAACTGTTTGATACGGGCATCGATTTCGGCGCGCGTGATCTCTTTCAGTCGTTGCGGACCAAATTTTTCCACGCAAAATGAAGCCATGGCAGAACCCACGATGATGGCGGTTTTCATGTTTTCAAAAGAAATGTCGCGGGTATGGGCAAGATGGCCGATAAAGCCACCGGCAAAGGTATCGCCAGCCCCGGTGGGGTCAAAAACATCTTCCAGCGGAAGTGCAGGCGCGAAGAATACCTGGTCTTTATGAAACAGCAGGGCGCCATGCTCCCCTTTCTTGATAACAAGAAATTTAGGTCCCATCTTCATGATCTCTTTGGCTGCTTTCACCAGCGAAAACTGGGCGCTGAGCTGCCGGGCTTCGCTGTCATTAACCAGCAACACATCCACCATCGACAGCACTTCTTCCAGTTCAGGCATTGATGATTCCATCCAGAAATTCATCGTGTCCATAACAATAAGTTTCGGCCGGGATTTGAGCTGGGTGATTACTTTTTTCTGAATCCGCGGATCAAGGTTGCCCAGCATCAAAAATTCGGCACCCTGATAGGTATCGGGTAAAACGGGATTGAAATCGAGCAATACGTTCAGGTCGGTAACCAGGGTATCGCGGGTATTCATATCGAGGTGATACTTACCACTCCAGAAAAAGGATTTCTTATCCTTAACCTGTTCAACCCCCTCCATAGAAACCCCTCTGCTGTTGAGTTCCTGCATTTCCTCTTCCGGAAAATCGGCCCCTACAATAGACACCTGTTGTACTGGTTTTATAAAATTCGATGCGGCATAGGCCACATAGGTAGCTGATCCGCCAACCACCTGGTCAATTTTTCCAAATGGAGTTTCTATTGCATCAAAAGCCATGGTACCTACTGAAATCAGCGACATATAAGAGGGTTTATTTCCCGGAGGAATATTCGAGTTATTCGTTTTGCGCTGCAAACCTACACAATTTTGCTTGCAGGAAATTGGCAAAGATATACTAACAGCTGTTCGTTTTTTATATCTTTGAAGCACTCAGGTCATGATAAAGCAAAAAACCCATAAGGTCAGTCCCAGAAGAGAGGTTATAATCGACAAGGCGGCAGAATTATTCCGGCTGAAGGGGTATTCCGCTACTTCCATGCGCGATCTGGCGGAAAATGTGGGGGTAGAAGCGGCGAGTTTATACAATCATATCAGCTCCAAATCCGAGATCTTACAGGATATCTGTTTTAAGGTAGCCAATACCTTCATGACGCATATTGATGACATTTCTTCGCGTCAGATATCCGCTATTGCTAAAGTGGAAGCTGTTCTCCGCTTCCATATCCGGCAGATGGTGGAGCATTTCGCTGAAGTTTATGTGAGTGACCGGGAATGGAAACATCTTTCTGAACCTTACCTGCTGAATTTTCAGAATCAGCGGCGAACCTACCGGCAGAAGATCGCCCAGTTGATAGAAGAAGGTATTGAACGCGAAGAAATCAAACCTATTGACGCGCCTACTGCTGTGCTGATCATGCTTCATGCGGTAAGTGGTATCGAATCCTGGCACCGCAGCACCAAAAAAATCAACGCGGAGATGCTGGAAGATAATATGGTCATTATTATGATCGAAGGACTGAAAAAATAATCCTCCGTACTGGAGTTTAACCGAAAAAATCCCGGGCTTGTCAACACATTTCCATCCCCTCACAATAAAAGATATCCGTAAAGAAACTTCCGAATGCATATCAATATCGTTTGATATTCCGGAAGAACTTGCGGACACCTTCCGTTTTATACCCGGGCAGAACCTCACCCTTCGCCGGGTGATCGATGGTGAGGAGTTACGCCGGTCTTATTCAATCTGCTCGCTCACAAACGATGAAGTTCGGGTTGCCGTAAAGCTTGTACCAAAAGGCCGTTTTTCCACTTTTCTGAATACATCGGTCAAAGCCGGAGATACGCTGGAGGTACTTCCCCCTGCCGGCCGTTTCTATACACCGCTGGATGAAACCCAGCAAAAAAACTATATCGCTTTTGCCGCCGGCAGCGGAATCACTCCAATCATCGCGATCATCAGCGCTACGCTGGCACTTGAAAAAAGCAGTCGCTTTACGCTGGTGTATGGAAACCGGAACCGGAATTCCATCATTTTTAAAGAGCAGTTGGAGTCGTTAAAAAACAGGTATCCCGACAGGTTGGCGCTGCATCATGTGCTCAGCCGGGAAGTACTGGAAAGTCCGGTTAACAATGGCCGGATAGATGCGGCAAAGTGCCGGGAAATGAATGGCCGCTTGTTTGATATCGCACAGTTTGACACGTTTTTTCTATGCGGGCCCGAAGAAATGATCTTTTCTGTGCGGGACTGGCTGACGGAAGCCGGCATTGACCCGTTAAAGATCCACTTCGAACTGTTTGCCGCACCCGGACAGGCAGCCGGTCCCCGTCAAACAGAAACCGATTCATTTACTACGCATCCCGGAATGCGTGCGGCCGTAACCCTTAAGGCCGATGGCATTCAGCATGCTTTCGAGCTCGATTTTGACGGCATCTCCATACTGGATGCCGCCTTAAAACAGGGCGTTGATCTGCCCTTCGCCTGTAAAGGCGGTGTTTGTGCCACCTGCAAGGCCAGGCTGCTGGAAGGAGAGGTGAAGATGGATACCAATTATGCCCTTGAGCCCGATGAACTGCAAGCAGGTTTTATCTTAACCTGCCAGTCACACCCAAGAAGTCAAACCATCGTGGTTGATTTTGACCATTAATACCGGTTTCCGGTAAAACGTTTAAGACGTCAGTGCCAGGTTAAGGTGTAGAATGCATTGCCTTCAATTGCAACTTCAACTTTCCGATCGCCTTCACGAATAGAAAACCGTTGTGTTTCAGCATTCTTATTCAGTACAAGCAGAACTTTAGATCCGTCGGGTTGAATAAAACCGACCTGTTGCAGGTCAGGGATATTCAATTGAGTATGGATCCGGTAAGCATTTTGCCGGATAAATTTTCCGGCATGTGCCAGCGCGTAATATTCTTCATTCCGCTGAACAGCACCCGTTGATGTTACGGTGACCACACCCCGGCAATTGGCGCAACCCCGGTTTTGCGGGCCGTCGTTTTCATCCAGAGCGAGATTCCAGAACAATGCATTTCTGCTCCAGTGCTGCATTGTGCCGATAATAATATTTTCGGCATACCATTTCAGGTTGTCGCCAAAAACCGGCGCCCAGCGGCCTCCGGAAATTTCAGTGAAATACACCGCTTTATCGGGATGAAGTTTTTTCAATTCCGACATGGCAGAGGGCGTGCCTCCATAGGCATGAAAAGCAGTACCCCAGGCATATTCTGCCGCCTGCTTGTCCTGTAGGATGGTATCGGCATACAGGGGTCGGTCCCAGTTATGATCATACAACAAAATCTTAGCCGCTATATTCTTTCGCCTGAATTCCGGTCCCAGGTGATCCCTGATAAAATCGCGCTGATCCGCTGCCGGCATATCCATGCAGGGATAAGCTGCTGATCCATGCAGAGGTTCATTCTGCACACTAATCGCATCGATGGGTATACCCAGTTTGTTCATTTCCATGATATATACTGAGAGATAGCGGGCAAAGGCCGGGAAGAATTCTCTCTTCAGTCGTCCACCCGTCATACTTCCGTTCGTTTTCATCCATCCGGGTGCCGACCAGGGGCTGGCCATTATTTTGAGGTCAGGATTGATTTGTAGTATCTCCTTCAAAACTGGAATAAGATCAGTATGATCCTCCCGGAGCGAAAAATTGCTCATCATAGTATCTCCTTCCGTATCATTATAGCTAAAGTCGCGCAGCGAAAAATCCGATGCGCCAATGGTAATGCGGAGGTAATCCATGCCCGCCCCATCCGGAGTAAACAATTCTTTCAGCAATTGGATGCGGGTTCCGGAATCGAGATAACGGTTCAGCACATACGCTGAAGAGCCGGTTAATGCTGCTCCGAAGCCTTCCACAGGCTGAAAACGAATGGATGTATCCATCAACAGTTCCGGAATATGCTGAACACTGCTACCGCTGAAGGGTATGGTATCCACAAGCTGAAGCAGAACCGATTTATCGGCTTTGGTCTGGTACACCGAAATATACTGTTGTTTAGGCGGCATTTCGGGAGTAGTGCGGCAACTTTGCAGCAGGAGTACCGCTATCAGAACGGAAAACAATAGAGATAACCGGCTCATGGGAGGTTTTAAACCAATATCGGATATTTCCACTGAAACAGATCAGTTTAACCGGCAGTTTTAACTAACAGTCGTTAGCGGCACCAAATAATTTTATTTATCTTTAGGCTTAAATCGGACCGATATGCAAGAACAGAATCCGGAGCAACTTTTCCAGGAAAAGATTGATGAGGATATCAAAATAGAGCCCCGTGACTGGATGCCAGAAAAATACCGGCAGACGCTTATCCGGCAGATCAGCCAGCACGCGCATTCGGAGATCGTGGGAATGCTTCCGGAGGGCAACTGGATCAGCCGGGCCCCTACGCTGAAGCGGAAAGTGACGCTTATCGCGAAGGTGCAGGATGAGGCGGGTCATGGGTTGTATCTGTATTCTGCCGCTGAAACACTGGGCATTTCAAGAGATGAAATGATCGGGCAGTTGCATTCGGGCAAAGCGAAGTATTCCTCCATTTTCAATTATCCCACAACCAGTTGGGCTGATATGGGCGCAATCGGATGGCTGGTGGACGGCGCCGCCATTATGAACCAGGTTCCGCTGTGCCGAACCTCATACGGACCCTATGCGCGCGCCATGGTACGCGTGTGTAAGGAAGAAAGTTTTCATCAGCGGCAGGGTTTTGAAATATTACTTACACTAAGCCGGGGAAGCGCCGAACAGCGCAGCATGTGCCAGGATGCCATAAACCGCTGGTGGTGGCCATCGATCATGATGTTCGGGCCTCCTGATGATGCCTCGCCTAACACGCAGCTAAGCATGCAGTGGAAGATCAAACGTTTTACAAATGATGAGCTGCGCCAGCGCTTTATTGATATCTGCGCGGAGCAGGTCAAGATCCTGGGCATGCAATTACCGGATCCGGAGCTGAAATGGGATGCGGAGCGGGGGCATTATGATTTCGGCCCGATCGACTGGAACGAATTCCGGAACGTGGTAAGTGGAAATGGTCCCTGTAATAAAGAGCGGCTCGATGCGCGAAAAAAGGCGCATGAAGAAGGTGCATGGGTACGCGAGGCCGCAGCCGCCTATGCCCGGAAAAGAAAAGAGCGTAATTCACTAAAAGCTGCATGAACCTTATACCATGAATTCAACAACCGAATGGCCGCTCTGGGAGGTGTTTATCCGAAGTAAACAGGGGCTTGATCATAAACATGTCGGCAGTCTGCATGCTGCAGATCATCAAATGGCCATAGAAAATGCCCGGGATGTGTATACCCGCCGGCAGGAAGGGGTCAGCATCTGGGTGGTGGAGAGCAGGCATATTCATGCTTCCGACCCCGGGGAAAGCGAATCCTTATTTGATCCCGCAAATGATAAGATCTACCGACATCCTACCTTTTATGATTTGCCGGATGAACTGAAACATATTTAACCATCAAATGGATACCAAGCAGCACCTAATTGACTATATACTTCATCTGGCAGATACCGCGCATATGCTGGGCCAGCGTAACAGTGCCTGGACCGGCCATGGCCCTGTATTGGAACAGGATATCGCCCTCTCCAACATTACGCTTGACCTGATTGGACAGGCCAGGTTTTTTTATCAGTATGCTGCTGAGCTGATAAACCAATCGGCAACAGGTAACACAGAAACCGAAGATACCCTCGCTTATCTGCGTGACAGCAACGCGTATAAAAACAGTCTGCTGGCAGAGCTTCCGAATGGAGACTGGGGTCAGACGATCCTTCGCCAGTGCTTTTATAGCGCTTTGCAGGTAGCGCAATATTCCTTCTTGGCTGATGGCCCCGACAGGCAACTGCGGGCAATAGCCGAAAAGGCGATTAAAGAAGTAACCTATCATTTCCGATGGAGCAGCGAATGGGTTATACGGCTCGGAGATGGAACCGCCGAAAGTCACGCACGCATGGCAAATGCTGTAGCAACCTTATGGCCTTATACCGGCGAATTGTTCAAGGCTGCCTCTTATGAAAATGCACTCCGGGCGGAAGGACTTATTCCGGATCTGAAAGAGATTCATGAGCAGTGGAAGCGGCGTATTTATGGGGTTTTAGATGAGGCAACGCTAACTGATGCTGACCGCTGGAAAGCACTTGAAACTACCTGGATGCAGGAAGGCGGAAAAGAAGGCCGCCATACCGAACACCTTGGATATATTTTAGCGGAGATGCAATTTTTACAGCGGGCTTATCCCGGCAATGAATGGTAATTTATACCTTATGGACAATACCCGGCATATGACCCTGGAGGATATCCGAACGGATATAAAACTCATTCTTTCGAATGTTTATGATCCCGAAATACCGGTATTGAGTCTGTATGATCTTGGCGTGCTCCGTGAAGTTGAAGTTATAGCGGCAGGAAAGGATCCCCGGGTGCGCATCACCGTTACACCAACTTATTCCGGCTGCCCTGCACTGGATGTAATGAAAATGCAGATTCGGATGGCCTTGCTGGAAAAGGGGTATAGCGATGTAGAGATCATTGAATCGCTGAGCCCTGCCTGGACCACCGACTGGATGAGTCCGGAAGGCCGGGAGAAATTAAAAGCCTATGGAATTGCGCCACCTCAGCCCACCCAATCTGTATGTGACCTGAATCTTTTTCAGCAGGAAGAAGCGATCCCCTGTCCGCGCTGCAACTCCATTCATACACGAATGATCAGCAGGTTCGGGAGTACACCCTGCAAATCGCTGTACAGTTGTTCCGACTGCCATGAGCCCTTCGACTATTTCAAATGTCATTAAGTGCTTACCTTTCCTACAGGCTAAAATCAAAAACAGTATATGTCTACCGTATTATTTTCAATTAGCGGAAGTATCGCTACGATAAGCTTCAACCGGCCGGAAAAGCTTAATGCCTTTACGCGGGAAATGGCCCTGAGCTTTCAGGATCAACTTCGGGCCTGTGCAGCGAACAGTGCGGTACGGGCGGTGGTGATAACCGGCGCGGGCAAAGCCTTCAGTGCAGGACAGGACCTGGCTGAAGTAACAGATCCTGAGGGTCAGGGAATGGAAAAAATATTGTCGGAGCAGTTGAATCCCATCATCATGCTGATCCGTAATATGGACAAACCGGTCATTGCGCTTGTTAATGGGGTGGCTGCCGGAGCCGGCGCCAACATTGCGTTATGCTGCGACCTTATACTGGCTTCCGACAAAGCTTTATTTATACAGGCTTTTTCGCTGATAGGGCTGATACCCGATAGCGGTGGAACCTATTTTTTACCCCGGCTTGTGGGGTATCAGAAAGCTGCCGGTCTAATGATGCTGGGCGAGCCGGTAAATGGCCGCCAGGCCGAGGCCATGGGTATGGTCTATCGCTGCTTCGAAGCCGATAAATTTCAGGAAGAAGCGGAAAAGATCATTCAAACTCTGGCGGCTCTACCTACGAGAGCCCTTGCACTTACCAAAAAAGCGTTGCTTTCATCAGCGGCCAATACGCTGACAGCACAACTGGAACTGGAAGATCAGCTTCAGGCAGAAGCGGCGCAGACAGCAGACTTCAAAGAAGGGGTAAGCGCTTTTACCGAAAAAAGAAAAGCCCATTTTACAGGAAACTAAAAACGAAATCATCCTGATATGCCATCAGCAACAACAATCATTGATACCATGCTGTCGAAAGACAGGTTCAGCCAATGGCTTGGGATAAAACGCCTTGAAGAGCGGCCAAGCTATTGCCGGTTAAGCATGACCGTTACCGAAGAGATGTGTAATGGTTTTGGCATCGCCCATGGAGGAATAACCTATTCCCTTGCAGATTCAGCCCTGGCTTTTGCATCGAACAGTTCCGGTAAACATGCGGTAAGTATTGAAACATCGATAGCACATATCAAACCCGTAAAAGCCGGTGAAACCTTAACGGCCACTGCAAAAGAATATTCCCTCGAAAAACGTTTAGCCATTTATGAGGTTCGGGTCGAACGTGAAGAGGAGCTGGTAGCGTTGTTCAGGGGCACTGTGTACCGAAAAGACATTGACTGGTAATTATTATTCGATATCCAGATTAAATCTATCCAGTAATCCTTCCAGGTTCAACCGGGAAAACCGGGCTTTTTTCATCCGGTTCATACCCGGATCGATAGAAAAATTCAGTGCAGTACGAAAATCAGTTTTTTCGAGATTGCACTGTTCAAATACCGCACCCGAAAGCGAGCAAAAGGGAAAATGATTCCCCGACAAATCGGCTCCAGTAAAATCAACCTCATCAAGGCGGCAGTGATCAAAGCGAATTTGTTTCAGGTTTCGGTTATAAAATGAAGCATAGTTCATCTGGCAATGATCAAAAACACATTCAAAGATATATTCATTGCAATCGTTGAACTGAAGGCCCTGTAATTTGCACGATGTAAACCGAACATTCGAAAAGCTTGTTTTCTGCAGGCTAGCACCACTAAGGTCGCAGTCTTCAAAGCTACAGTCGTTGAATTCAGTTTTTGAAAAATTCTGATTAATCAGCGCGCAGTGGATAAACCGGCAGGACTCAAACTCCGCGGCTGCAAAGTCCGGTAATGGATCGCCGGCAGTAAAGG
>JAEYRC010000120.1 GCA_023409675.1 Bacteroidota bacterium | reverse complement strand
CCCAGCAGCCCTTTGGAATTCCGCCAGGTATCTCCGGCACGTTCCGAACCATAGAAATCTTCATTGAAATTGCCCACGCGGCGGGTAAAGATGAACCGGCTGCCATCTACCGTAATAGTCGGATAGTATTCCGATACCGCTGAGTTGATACTGTCGCCCATATTTACCGGTTCAAAAACATATCCCGTATCCTTCAGGTTACGGGCATAGTTAACCGCAAACGCGTAGGTTTTGCGACGGTATTGCCCGGCCTTAATACTGTTGTCGTTAAGGTTGGGAATGGCCAAAAATTCTTCAATGGCGCTAAGCGCTTCGCTGAATCGGCCCAGACCGGCCAGGTTGATTGAATAGGGTAGATTATAATCCTTAAAATAAATACTGTCGACCAGTCGCGCTTTTTCATAATTAGTTACAGCGCTGGCATATTCTTTCAGTTCGCCGTGCATGCCGGCAAGCGAAAGCCAGGCATCCGCGAAACCGGGTTCTGATTTTACGGCAGCTTCCAGCGCTGCAATGCCTTCCCGGAAATTGCCATCCTGTGCAAAATTTATCGCCCGCTGGTAATGCCCCATAGCCTTCTTTCCCACCCGGGCGGGATCATAGTGTTGTGCTGAACTGGATATGCCCAAAAAAAGAAGTACGAAAAAAAAGCACCATTTGATCATGCTGGAGGTTTGAGTCTTTCTGAATAGACGTTGGATATTCCGGAAAGATAGCACGCATTATGAAATTCCGGTAGCCGGGCTGGCCGAAATTCTGTTAAATCTCTGCAGAATGGCTAATCCTAAAACCATAGTGCTGCCATTCTATGGTGTTATCTGATGCTCTTTCAGGTCTTTAGTGTACGCTGCGGGGCTGATATTGTGTTGAGAAACCCTTTGCTTCAATCGTTAAATATGCTCTTAACCATCAGGGCTCGCGCTCAGGGAACGTTGATGTATTTGTGTAATTGCAGGGAAAAATTCCAGCGGGGATGCGCTTTGATATATTCGATGATTTCAGGAGTTACCCGCTCCGCCCGTGACCATTCGGGTTGCAGAAAAAGCCTGCATTCGGGTGAAACCTGTGCTGCAAAGGATTCTGCCCAGGTAAAGTCGGATGAATTGTAAATGATTATTTTTAGTTCGTTCGCCAATGGCAGGATCTGCGGCAGGGGTGCTTTGAATTTTTTGGGCGAAAGGCAGATCCAATCCCACTTACCCGAAAGCGGTGCGGAGCCGGATGTTTCGATATGTGTTCTGAAACCACTGGCATGCAGGGCTTCGGTCAGCGGAGTGCAATCATGCAACAGCGGTTCTCCTCCGGTGATTACGGCCATCCGCCCCGGATGAGTCGCCGCACGGGCTACCAGTTCATCGGTCCGGATGAGCGGATGTGCAGCCGCATCCCAGCTTTCCTTCACGTCGCACCATACACAACCCACGTCGCAGCCGCCAAGCCTGATGAAATAGGCCGCCTCACCCTGGTAAAATCCTTCACCCTGAATGGTGTAAAAAGATTCCATCACAGGATAGCTAACAGTGGTGTTATTTGAAATTGTGGTCATGGAAATTGCCATTCACTGGCATTAATTATTTTGTTCGCAGGCTTTAAGGGTATTCTGCATTAACGCGCAAATGGTCATGGGACCCACGCCACCCGGAACGGGGGTGATGTAGCTGCATTTTGGTGCGACTTCTTCAAAATGTACATCGCCTTTAAGGCTGAAACCGCTTTTTTTGGTGCTATCCGCGATGCGCGAAATTCCCACATCAATAACTATTGCCCCCTCCTTAACCATATCGGCCCGAACAAATTGTGGCTTTCCCAGCGCGGCCACAATGATATCGGCCTGCAGGCAAAGTTCTTTCAGGTTCCGTGTTCTGGAATGACAGATCGTTACGGTGCAATTTCCCGGTTCGGTGTTGTTACTTAACAGGATACTCATGGGCCGGCCAACAATATGGCTTCTGCCGATGACCACCGCGTGCATACCGGAGGTTTTGATCTGGTAATGCTCCAACAGCAACATTATACCATAAGGGGTTGCGGGTAAAAAACCCGGCAGGCCAAGGGTCATCTGACCGGCACTTACCGGATGAAACCCATCCACATCTTTGCGGGGGTCGATGGCATTGATCACCTTCTGTTCTGAAATATGCCCCGGAAGCGGCAACTGCACGAGGATACCATCAATTTCAGGATCAATGTTCAATTCTTCGATAAGGCTCAGGACAAAATGTTCAGAAACTGTTTCCTCAAGCCGGTGCAGGGTTGATTTATAGCCTATGGAGGCACAGGTTTTAACCTTGGCGGAAACATAGGTTTCACTGGCGCCATCGCCGCCTACCAAAATCGCGGCCAGATGCGGAATTTTAGAGCCCTCGGCACGGCGTTGCGCCACTTTCAGGGTCAGTTCTTCGAAGATTTTTCCCGAAACCAGCTTACCATCAAGAATTTCCATGGCGCAAAGGTATAGTAAGTAAGTTCCTTCCCAAAAAATAGCCGGTTAAAACCCGGTGGATCTGGTGTTTTAACCTTTTCGCAGCGCGATGCCGGAAGTAATTTGTTGTAAATGGCGAAGATGTACCGATTAATTTTATTCATTGCCGGATTTCCGCTCTGCGTACGATGCCAGGTTGCTCCTGCCGGCATGCAGCAGGTGCATACTGGTACTGGCGCGTATAGCCGCAATGCGGTTACCCCGCTGTCGGGGCTCGAAAATATGGCCGCGTTGCACAGGATTGATAGATTCAGTGCTGAGATCAATATTGAAAAACATGTTCAGCTTAGCGCGCTCGACCGCATAAGCGGCATGTTTACCATGCCTTTCAGCTTTGGAATACTGGCTATTTCGGCCAGCAGTTTTGGCCGCAGTATTTATACCGAATCCGCTATTGGTGCAGGCTGGGCACGGAACCTGGGCAGGGCCTCGGTGGCTGGAGCTTTTCAGTATCATCGTGTAATGATAGCCGGTAGTGCGGCGTCGGGCTACCTTTCAGCGGATGCAAGCGCTCTAATCTATCCAACAGAAAACCTGAGTACGGGTATTTCTATCAGCAATGCCAACCAGGGAAGAATATTCGGACAAAAAACGCCCCTACGATTCAGCGCCGGTTTAGGGTATGCGGTTTCTCCCCAGGTGAACCTGTCGGCCATGCTGGTAAAAATTGAAGATGATCCGGCCATGCTGAAAACCTCTTTGCTGTATCATCCGGGAAATTCTTTCAGTTCATCCATCAGTTTTGTATCGGGATCAGGCGTACTGGCTGTTACGGCCGGCTGGACCTTTTCAGGAATCTCCATCCGTGCGGGCATAATCTATTACCCGGCATTTGGCGGGGTGCCGTCATTGAACGTTCATTATATGAAGACCGGCTTATGAGATGGGTTTGTTTAATGTGGGTGATGAGTTTGTTTTTTGGTTTGAATACATATGCTCAGCAGCCTGATTCCGAGCTGGAAGTGGTGCAGGAAGAGCAGCTTGAAATGCTGGCCGATACGGAAGACAGGGATAGTGATGATGATGGTGAAATAATGCAGTGGCGCCAGCTTCAGAAGAACCCGGTCAATTTGAACTATGCCGATGCGGAAAAATTGAGGGCGCTTCCTTTTCTGCATGAACTACATATTCAGTTCCTGCTGCGTTACCGCGAGCGGTTCGGAATTTTTACAAGTATATATGAACTGCAGGCCATCCCCGGCTGGTATCCTGAACTGATCAGAAATCTCTTACCCTATATATCGGTAGACCTTCAGGCCGACCTGCGGAGCTTATCCCGCGGAGATGAAGCGGGAGAACAAAGCCTGCTGACCAGGTTGTCGGTACCCCTCCAGCGCGCCAAAGGCTATAGAAAGCAGGACAGCACTGTTTCAGATCCGTTCTTTGGCAGTCCTCACCGTTTGTTCATCCG
>JAEYRC010000115.1 GCA_023409675.1 Bacteroidota bacterium | reverse complement strand
GCGGAGAACCACAGCTCCTAACGCAGGCAGATGCAGATTTATTTCGTATAATCCAGTGCTTTTATCCACGCAGGTACAATCAATTTGTGGATTATAAACATCGCCGGTGCCAAAATATATTTTCAGGTCAGAGTTAAACACTTCCTTCCAGGATTTTTTACCCTCAACCTTTACTTTCCAGTTCATTCGCACTTCAGGGGTCATGTTCAGCACAATAACAACATCATCGGCTGGTTTATTGCCTTTCCGCCGGTAGACGATAACCGATTCTTCCCGGTGATTCAGGTCTACCCATTCAAATCCATCGGGTGAAAATTGCTTTTCATACAGCGCCGGATTTTCGCGGAGCAACCGGTTCAGGTCGGCAACACAACGCTGAAGCCCTTTGTGAGAATCGTGCTGAAGCAGTTTCCAGGGCAGTTCACTGCGGTAATCCCATTCAGTGGTGGATCCGAATTCATTACCCATGAATAACAACTTGCCCCCCGGATGAGTAAACATATAGGAATACAACAACCGCAGGTTGGCAAATTTCTGCCAGTCATCCCCGGGCATTTTATAGATCATAGGGCTTTTACCATGTACCACTTCATCGTGGCTCAGGGGAAGCATGAAATTTTCATCATAGTAGTACATCATACTGAAAGTAAACTTGTTCTGATGATGTTTTCTGAACCAGGGATCAAGTTTGAAATAGTCCAGCGTATCGTGCATCCAGCCCATCATCCATTTCATGCCAAAACCAAGTCCACCGGCAAATGTTGGCCGGCTCACCCCCGGCCAGTCGGTCGCTTCCTCAGCGATCGTCTGAACATCGGGAAAATCGCGGAAGATCGTTTCATTAAGGTCCTTAATAAAGCCGATAGCCTCCAGGTTGCCATCGCCCCCGAATTCATTGGGTTCCCATTGTTCACGGGTGCGACTGTAATTGAGCTTAAGCATGGAACTGACCGCGTCTACCCGCAGCCCGTCGACATGAAACTTATCGAACCAAAACCGGGCATTGCTGATCAGAAATGACTTTACTTCTCCCCTTTTGTAATTGAAGACGTAGCTGTTCCAGTCGGGGTGAAAACCTTTGCGCATATCGGCATATTCGTACGTATGCGTACCATCAAACATAAACAGGCCATGCGCATCATATGGAAAATGTGAGGGTACCCAGTCGAGGATAACCCCTATTCCAGCTTCATGAAACGCATTGATCAGGTGCATGAACTGACCCGGATCGCCGAACCTTGAGGTAGGCGCAAAATAGCCGGCGCCCTGGTAGCCCCAGCTCCCATCGAATGGATGTTCCATTACAGGCATAAATTCAACATGGGTAAAGCCCATTTCCTGCACATAAGGAACGAGCCGCTCACGGATAGCATCATACGAATTATACGACTCTTCGTCATGAGGATCAGGCCGCATCCAGCTCGCAAGGTGAACTTCGTATATACTATAGGGTGAATTTAACGTATGGTGTTTTTTCCGTTCCTGCATCCACTTTTCATCGCTCCACCCGTAATCATGATTCCAGGTTATAGAAGCGGTTTTTGGCCTCAATTCCCAGAAAAAAGCGAAAGGATCACCCTTATCCATTTGTTTGCCTTCAAATCCATGGATATGGTATTTGTAAGATTCACCTTTCTGTAGGCCGGGAATGAATCCTTCCCAAATGCCGGATTTATCGAGCCGTACAAAAAGCGGGTGGGCATGAGGATTCCAGTCATTGAAATTTCCAATTACGGATATATAGGTAGCAGTTGGGGCCCAGACCGCGAAGTAGTGGCCATCATTATCAAGAACACGAAGGGGCCTCGAGCCGAAGAGTTCATATAAACGATAATGTGTTCCCTGCTGAAAATTACGGATGTCTTCTGCTTCAAACAACGAATAGTTCCATACCGGCCGGGTACTGTCAACAAAATGAACATCTTCATACCGGGGTTTTGCAGGTGCATCAGCTTTTGCATTTTCGGATATCGATGCCTGTTGTTTTCCTTTATGTTTCGGACTGTTCCTTTTTGATGAAGCTGCCATAATTGTTTTATTTATCAAAAAAAACCGCGCCACTGATCATCGTAAAAGTACATCATTGAACATGCCCGGAACCTTGATAACGGACTTTATTTTAATTCGAGCACCAGCATGGTTTTTGGGGCAATTTTCAGGTTTTGGAGCGCATGCTCTTCCCCGGTCTGCACGTCTTTTCCCGCGCCAAATCCCTCCGTTCGTTCTTTGAAACGATCTGTTTGCAGTTCAGCGGTTTCATCCGTTGTATTCATTATGCACATAATGGTCTGGCTATCAGTATAGCGGAAATATACATATACGCCATTTTCGGGAACAAACTGCATCATCCTGCCATGTTGCAGGGCCGGCGCGTTCTTCCGGAAGCTGGCCAGGGTTCGGGTATGGTTGAACAGTTCATTTTCCGCGGCAGTCCGTCCTGCTTCGGTGAATTTATTTTCCCGGTCACCGGGAAAGCCGCCCGGGAAATCAAGCCGAACCAATCCGTCGGGGTCACTGAAATTCTTCATACCGATTTCAGTTCCGTAATACAGTTGCGGAATACCCCTAAAGGTCAGCAACCAGGATATGCCCATTTTGACCAGCCGGTCATCTTCCCCTACTACCGAACGGATCCGGCTCATATCATGGTTATCCAGGAATATTACATTTTTCATGGGATCAGTATACAGGAAGTCGTTGCTGGCGGTAAGATGCAGGCGGCTCACCCCTTCCGTCCAGCCCTGTGGCTGCGTGAGCGCGGGTATGATGCCATACATGTTCAGTTGAAAATCTGCTGTACCCGGTAGATTACTTTTGAAAGGGATATCAAGCTTATTACGCATGAAAAAGGCCTGGTTCGGTACCCCATGCACCCAGGTTTCTCCGAACAACAGCAGGTTTGGATATTCTCTAAGCAATGCCGCATTACAATCGTTCATGAATTCGAGATCATTGTATGGATAAGTATCGATCCGCCAGCCATCCAGACCATATTCTTCTGTCGACCAGATCGCATGCTGAATAAGAAATCGCGCGAACCAGGGATTCCGCTGGTTTACATCAGGCATGGCGGGTACAAACCATCCATCGCTCATGCGTTTGCGGTCAGCTTCAGCACCATAAGGATCCATCAAAACCTGATCTTTATAGGTGGTATTGGTATATGCCGGCCAGAAATGGAACCAGCTGCTATCGGGAAGATCGGTATAGAGAAAATGTTTGGTGCCCACATGATTGTAAACGGCATCCTGTATTAGTTTCATCCCCCGCTGGTGCAGGGCATCGGAAAGGGAATGATAGGCCGCATTCCCGCCCAGGCGGGGTTCTATTTCATAATGATCGGTGAATGCGTAACCATGCTCAGAACGTTCAGGCATATCATTCTTAATCACCGGATTGAGCCATAATGCGGTAACGCCCAGGTCTTGCAGGTAATCAAGATGTTGCTCAATTCCCTTCAGGTCGCCCCCATGCCGATGAAAAATTGAATCCCGGTTCAGGGTCATATCAAGCATCCCTTCAATGCGGTCATTCGACGGATCACCATTGCTAAATCTGTCGGGCATGATCAGGTAAATGAAATCACCTGAGTTAACGCCGGTTATCCGGGTTTTTCCATTTGCGCTGTTACGGGCCTTTAGGGCATAGCGAAAGGTTTCACCCCCAATTTTAATCTCAATATCTCCCGGCCTTGCCGACCGTGTGAACTGAAGATCCAGTATCAGGTAATGTTTATTGCGGGGTTGATACACCTGTTTCAACCGCACTCCCCTGCCTTTTACAAATGCCGTTGCCGGCAGATCATGATTGGAGCGGATCATCAACTGAAGCCTGTTATCTTTCATGCCTGCCCACCAGTGCCGCGGGTAAAAGTGCATTTCCTGCTGCGCGCTGCTGCTGAAGCTGATCAGGAACAGAACGCTGTAAATAATATATTTCATTCTGTTAATTTGCCGGCTTAAGGATACGGGCTCCGCTATCCCGTACAAACAGCACACTTATGGCCGCGAGGATCAGCATACATCCCGCCAGCACAATTGCATAAATAGGCTGATTATCGTACAGGTACTTAACGATCCATCCCCCGAAAAATCCATTAACGATCTGGGGAAAGGTGATGAAGAAATTGAACAATCCCATATAAATGCCCAGTTTGCCGGGCGGAATAGCTGCGGCCACCAGAACATAGGGCATGGATAAGATAGATGCCCAGGCCAGACCAACACCGATCATAGAATAATTCAGCATGCCGGGATCGCTTATAAAATAGATGGAGATCAGCCCCACACCACCGGCAACCAGAGAGAGGGCATGTGTAAATTTTCGTCCTATCCGCGCTGCTACCAGTGGAATAAAGAGCGTATAGATCATCGCCACAAAATTATACACGCCAAAGGCAGTGCCCACTTTGTTACCTGCTTCATTGTATTCTATGCGCTGCGAATAATCGCCGGACAATCCATATACATGAGTAGCTACCGCATCGGTGGTAAACACCCACATACTGAACAGCGCAAACCAACTGAAGAATTGCACCACACCCAGTTGTTTCATGGTTTTGGGCATGTTTCTGAAATCTGTAAAGATGTTTCGTAATCCACCGCTGCGGTGTTCAGCACGCCCGTGAAATCGTTCATATTCGGCAGGCGGATATTCGCGGGAAAAGAATACGGTAACGAGAATGGCGAGCATGAAAATGGCCGCGCCAATATAAAACGCGTATTTGATATTGTCGGCTATGCCATCGGGACCAGCTTCCATACTGAAGCCGTTATTGGCTAGTATTTCGGGTAAAGCTGAACCGGCAACCGCGCCAAGTCCGATCATAAAGGTCTGAATGCTGAACCCGAGTGTACGCTGGCGGTCGGGCAGGTTATCGGCAACCAATGCGCGGAAAGGTTCCATGGCAATGTTGAATGAAGCATCCATTACCAGCACCATCCCGGCGCCAATCCACAGGGCCGGAATGATACCCGCCAGGTTGCCGGAATTTGGAAGAAAGATCAGCGCTATGGAAGAGAGTATGGCTCCGGCCAGGAAAAAGGGTTTTCGCCTTCCGAGGCGATTCCAGGTTTTATCACTGTAATACCCGATGATGGGTTGCACAATCATTCCTACCAAAGGCGCTGCCAGCCAGAATAAGGGAAGGTG
>JAEYRC010000252.1 GCA_023409675.1 Bacteroidota bacterium | reverse complement strand
CCGGCCGTAAATACAGCATTGAGTTTATTATTGAACTCATGTTTCCATTTAACAGACAGGTTCCTATTGCTGTAGCCGAATGCCGTATCCGTATTCAGACTGAATTTATCGCGGCTGATGTAGCCGGTAAAGTACAGGCTGTTTTTCTTATTAACCTCGTGGGCGATATGCAGATTTACGTCATAAAAAGAGGCACTGCTTTTGGAGTATTCTCCGGGAAGTAATCCCATCAACCAATTGGAATACGTCGTTCGACCGCCGAGAATAAAAGAGGTCTTATCTTTTTTCAGTGGCCCTTCAATGTTGAACCGACTGGTCAACAGTCCGATACCTGCAGATCCGGTAAATTTTTTCTTATTGCCTTCCCGACTGTTAATTTCCAGAACAGAGGACAGCCGTCCGCCGTATTTCGAAGGAATGCTGCTTTTATAGAGTTCAATATCTTTAACGACATCTGGGTTAAAGGCGGAGAAAAAACCGAAAAAGTGACTGGGATTATAAATGGTGGCATCGTTGAATAAAATCAGGTTTTGATCTGTAGTGCCACCTCGTACATTAAAGCCGGTACTGGCTTCCCCCACTGATTTAACACCGGGTAGAGTGAGTACAACCCGTAATATATCTGACTCTCCGAATATTGTCGGCACCTGTTTTATGGTGGCAATATTTAATCGTTCCACTCCAAGCTCCACCCCCGTTACATTCCTGGCCTTCGTTGCTGAAATAACCACTTCCGATAAGGAAAGAATCTGTTCTTTCATTTGTACATCCAATTTGCCATTGCTAAGCAAGAGGATGTTGCGTTTTGTATCGCGCTGACCAAGACTCTGGAAGTGAACTACATGTCTGCCCCGCGGCAAGGTAAGGGAATAGAACCCATACTGATCGGTAGCAGTGCCGGTTTTAAGATGTTCAACCTGCACCGACACCCCGGGTAGCGGTTCGCCGGTTTTTTCATCCCGGAGTGTACCCACAATGGTAGCCCTTCCCGTTAAGGGTCCGGCACTGCGCACCCCAATTTCAAATAGTCGGGATTCCAGCGTAGATGTGGGCGTAACAGGATCTGTAAAGTTATCGGGAAGTGAAATACTGGTGAATGTATCGATGGCGTTTTGCGTTGAAGGATAAAAACATGGCGGTAATTCAGCCTGCAACTGCCGCCCACGGGCCAGGTATATCTTTGATCCAATGATCGTATACCGTAAACCCGTATTGCCAAAAACCTCGTTCAGCACATCGATCAGCGGTTCATTCACAAATTGCCGGTTTATAACAATACTATCGGTATCGGCAGGATCATAATAAAAATAAAATCCGGAAGCTGCTTCCACTGCACGGACAAACGAATGGACAGAAGCCGAGTCGAACCGGCCGGAAAAGCGTTGCTCCTGCTGTTGCGCATGAACTGATTGTATAGTAAGCAGCATCATTACCAGAAGCCCTGATGCCCGTGCAGTTAATTTCATTTACTGGAAATTTGATCGTAGTATTTTACGGCTTCAATTAGGGTTTGTTGCGGATCACGCTTATAATTCAGGTCACGGCTTTTCAAATGCTGCCTTATTGCATCTGCATGGCTATCCATTATTTTCAGGGCTGCTTTAAGATTTTTTATCGCGAGCAGTCCTGAAGCTGTCTGAATGAAATACTGATCCGATGATTTGGCATCGCGGACTACCTGAACCTGCACGTTTCTTTCGCGAATGGATTTCGTGCGCCGGGCATACAGGGAGGTTTTGCCCTGATACAAAACCTCATAAAATCCGGCGGGTGTCGTACTGCCCTGGTTGCCGGTTTTGAGGTGGATGAATGAATGACCGTTCATGGAAAAAGCAGAAACATCTGCTTTGTTGAGTTGAATTTTATAAAACCCGTCGTAATGTTCAAGAATCAATTCATCCTGAACAATATCATACAGCAGCGGAACATTTTCGTACAAAACATTTTCATAGACTACCCTTCCAGTCTGGAAATCTCCGGTAAGAAAAAACGGATGCCCGTTCGCAATAGTGGGGGCATAATTATAATATTCGGGGCCTTTATACAGCAACAACCTGGCTTCGTCCCCTGCGGAAATATCTATGCTTCGCCCGGTAAATCCGGAAACAGTAGCCAGGGGGGTTACCTGGGCCGAAGCCGAAAAACTAAAGACCAGCAACCCGAAAAGCACGGGCAGGGATTGTCTGAATAGGTTCATGTATGATTATAGGTTGGGGCCTGTTAATAAGCTGCCCAATATAATAATTTTTGAACGGTTGACAATTACCTGCAATTCTTCGTTGCATCATGAAAAGTTGGCCGGGTCCTGTTAAGGGCTATCCTAGTCCGAATAATCCCATATTCAGCAACTGCAATATGTGGTTCTTATGAACGGATGGAACCAGCAGGGAAACATTATGCGGGCTACCACCATAACTGACCATACGTACCGGCACATCAGCAATACTGTCGAATAATTTTTTCAGTACATCAGGAGTTTGCACGAGCTGATTGCCGACAATTGAAATGATACTATGGTCATATTCTGCGGTTATAACTCCGAATGGTTCAAGTTCCTTAATGATGTTCTTAAGATTTTCCGCATTATCAATGGTAAGGGATACAGCTACCTCGGAAGTGGTAATCATATCAATGGAGGTCTTATATTTTTCAAAGATCTCAAAGATTTTCCGCAGAAAACCATAGGCCAGCAGCATACGGCTGCTTTTTATGCGGATGGCGATGATGCCGTCTTTCGCTGCTATCGCCTTTACCCCGGTGGAATCCGTATCACTGGTGATCAGGGTTCCGGCAGCCCCCGGATCCATGGTATTGAGCAATTTAACGGGAATATTATATTGTTGAGCTGGCCATATGGATGCCGGGTGAAGAATTTTTGCACCGAAGTATGCCAGTTCCGCAGCTTCTTCAAAACTCAGCAAATGAATGGGAAAGGTTTTGTTGACCACCCGCGGATCGTTATTGTGCATCCCATCAATATCCGTCCAGATTTCGCAGGCGGATGCGGTAACAGCGGCAGCTATGAGTGAAGCGCTATAATCGCTTCCGCCTCTTTTCAGGTTATCGACCTCGCCCCGCCAGTTGCGGCAGATATAACCTTGGGTAATAAAAAGTTTTTTGTTTTTATACTGATCGAGGCGCTGGGCCAGTTTCACCCGTATGCTTCCGATCTGCGGTTCGTCGTTCGCATCGATCATCATGAAATCAAGAGCCGGAATGAGCGCATGATCGGCTTCAATTTCTTCGAGGTAGATGGAAAATAGTTTTGTTGACAGCAGTTCGCCCTGTGCCAGGATGTCTTTACTAAGCGCATCACTGAAAGATATCCGCAGGATGATATTCAGAAATTCAAAATGTTCTGAAACAACCGTTTGCGCTTTTTCAATCGCTGCAGGAGTTTTGAGCAGTTCAGCAACAAATTGCCGGTAGCTGAACTCCAGGTCCTGTATTTTCTGGCGGGCCGATTCGCGGTCGCCTTCAGCCAGGGATGTTCCTATCGCCACCAAAGAATTGGTTGTACCGCTAAGCGCGCTTAGCACCACGATAACAGGTTCTTCAGATGCAAGAACCAACTGAGCCACCTGGCGCATCCTTTCCGGCCTGCCTACAGAGGTGCCTCCGAACTTCATAACTTTCATTCAGCAAAAATTTTGGTGGGCAAAGATAGGCGATGCATCGTTTATGCACCGGGAAAATCAGTTCCATTGCCGGTGCAGCCCTCGTGTGGTTACAGCCCGCCTATAGTTCCAGGTTGAAGCGTTTGGCCAGTTCAGCGAGATCGCTCAAAACTTCCGCATGCACCGGTATGCCCTGTTGCATCCGTTCTGCAGTCATGATGCGTTCCGGATCACCGGGAACAAGTACGGGATGGGCCGGA
>JAEYRC010000031.1 GCA_023409675.1 Bacteroidota bacterium | reverse complement strand
GCACACAGTTATCCGAAAAGATGTACCGCCTTTTGTAAAAGCAGCCCGGGAACCCCTGAGCTTTATGGGCGTGAACATTGTTGGACTGCAGCGCTGCGGTTATACAAAAGAAGCCATCGCTGAAATTTCCGCCATCTACCACATTCTCTTCGTTGAAAAAAACACCACCAGCCTGGCAATCGGCCAGATAGAAGAACGTTTCGCTGACAGTAAATACCGGGAAGCCATTCTTCAGTTCATCAAAAATTCCAAAACCGGTATCATAAAGCGTCAATCAAAAATCTCCCCGGATGACGATTTCGCTATCTGAAGCGGGGAAACGCTATAACAGTGACTGGATCTTCCGTAAACTGTCTTACACCTTTACTCCCGGTCGGGCCTATGCGATAACCGGAACAAACGGATCGGGCAAGTCTACCCTGCTGCAGGTAATTGCCGGAGCCACGGTGGCCAGTGAAGGTAAAATTGAATATTCCCTTAATGGTAAAACAATAGCTCCCGAAGAGGTGTACCGCGAACTGGCGCTTTGCGCGCCTTACCTTGAACTGGTGGAAGAAATGACCGCACTGGAATTTTTACGGTTTCATGAACGTTTCAAACCTTTTTATACCGGTCAATCTATCCTGGATATCCTTAAGACTGTGGGGTTGGAACATGCTGCCCATAAACAGATCCGCTATTTTTCATCTGGCATGAAACAACGGGTACGCCTCGCTCAGGCAGTATTCTCATCCACCCAATGCCTCTTTCTCGACGAGCCCTGTGCCAACCTTGATGATGAAGGGATCGTCTTGTACCACCGGCTGATCCGCGATTACCGGCATAACCGGCTGGTTATTGTATGCTCCAATGATCCGCAGGAATACGGCTTTTGTACAGAAATACTTCGCATGGGAAAACAGGAACTGAGTTCCTGACTTATATTAACGCAGAATTATTCTTCAACAGCTAACCCTGTATTAAGCCACAGCGTTCACCCACAACAGCGCATGGGATCCGGCATGACGACAAAGAATACATCAGTGGAAACACATTATTTTCCAGCAGTATGTCCGGCCATTTCGATCATCAGCGAAAGCTCGTCGACGAGGCCATCGGCGCTGCCGCTGAACCCTACACTTTTGAACCGGATATTCCCCTGCTTATCGACCACAAACTTGGTGGGGATGCCGCTGACCTTATAGTCTTTCACCACTACAAATTCATCGGGGTTATCAGTATGTTGTTTATCATACAGCACATTGAACGTATAGCTGTTTTTGGCGATAAAATCGGTAACGAGCTTTTCACGATCATCACCTGATTCCCAGGTATCGATGAACAGAAATTCCACATCATCGGCATCCTTGTATTTATTTACTGCCTGCTGCATACCGGGAAAGGAGGCAATGCAGGGCCCACACCAGGTAGCCCAGAAATCCACCACCACAACTTTTCCTTTCAGCGCGGCCATATCAACGGATTCACCTTTCAGGTTAACGAGTTTGAAAACCGGTGCGGGTTCATTGATCATTTTCTTTTCCAGCTCAGCCTTTTTTGCTTCCAGTGCTTTGGCATTCAACGCGGCAAGGTAAGTATCGAAACCAGCTTCTGATTTATTCATGGCCACATAGGCACGTTTCAATACAGCTTTGGTAGACGCACCCGCATTACCCGCCTGCACAAGAGGTTCCATTTCCGATTTCACTTTTTCAGGCTTTTCAACTTTTTCCAGTAATAACGCATAGCGGTAATTGTATTCGGCATCACTCATCTTGCGCAGCGCTGCCGCGTCGCGGGCAAAGGGCAACCCCTTGGCATATTCGCCTTTCTTATACAACAGGAACGCGTAGGTATCGGCATACATCGAATACGCATACTGCCTGTCCTGAAGCCAGAGTTCATCTGTGCGAACGGCGGGCTTCGGTTCGGTTGGTGATTCGAGTTGCTGCTTTGCCCACAGGGTAACTGCCTCTGACATTTTTAAGGCTTCTTCGGGATGCTGATCTTTCTCAGCAAAATCCCAGGCCAGGTTATTTAATGTTCCGGCTTTCTTAGCCATAGGAATATTTTCAACCAGCGCGTGAAATTCTTCCCAACGACCCGAGCGTGCATAAATTCCGGCCAGCATGTTCTGTACGGAAGACAGTTGGTTATCAATATTTTTACGTGTTTTTGCAAATTCGATGAAATCGTTGATCAACTTTTCCCGCTCAGACTGATCCTGAGTGGAATAAATTACATCCATTTTTTCATTGACAACCCATTCGCCATCAGGAAACTGCTTATTGCGTTTTGCTGTCAATTCAGCGGATTTCTCTTCCTGTCCGAATTGCTTATAATAAGCGGCAAAGGTGGTAAACTGATTTTCAGTAAGCTTGCCTTCTGCCTCCCGCGCCGACATTTCCTCCAGTATAGCGGCAGTCGCATCTTTGCCTTTTACCCGGCGCAACAGGTTGAAATAATGGCCTGTTGATTTATCACGGTTGTCGGGATATCCCTGATATTCCTGTTCAGCATAAACCAGCGCCTCTTCTGGTTGGGCTTCCAGACCAAACAGGAAATTCCCGTATCCGCTAAAAATCATGGCAGTGGATAGATTAGCCCCTTTAACAGGTTTGGTTCCTGCATATACAGGCACTATATAGCCTTTTTGCCCATTGATATCCGTTTTGTCATCGGCATGAAAAGCCAGCGCGATAACTTCATTTCCCTTCTTAACAGGAAGGGTAAATGCATATACTCCCTTTTTTTCTGTTGGCGGCAATTGTACAACAGCAGGTTCGCCATTGGTGAAGATGTATGCTGTGGCCGTTACGGGTGAACTGGTTGCCAGCGTTGATTTCCGGGCATCATACAGAATTTCCAGTTTATCACCTGCTTTGGGCTGTGCTGGAGAAAGCCTAAGCCATTCGGGTTGCTGGGCCATCAGGCCGCTAGAACAAAGGAGCAGGAATAGAATACAGGCAGAAAGTCTCATGGCAGTGGAATTGGTTTGTAATAAAGTAAGAAAAGTTAATGCTTTGCTCCTGAATATTTTCTTAAAATTCAGGCGCACTGCGTAATCATCCGCCGAATTGGCGGTCATGCTGTAACTTTTTAACAGGGACGGATGTTTAACGCTGACTGGCGATCAGCAGGTTCAGGTCGGTATATTTCAGGTCGAAACGCTGACTGAGGTGGAAATTGGTGAGCGCACCTTTAAAAAGGTATATACCGCTGCGCAGGTGAACCTTGTGCCAGATGAGGTTCTCAAATCCGCCTTCATCGCCCGCTTCGAGCAACAGGGGCATCAGCACATTGCTGATCGCCTGGGAGGCTGTTCGGGCAAATCCGGAAGGTATGTTTGGCACACAATAATGAATCACCCCATAACGGGTATATACGGGATGCTGATGGCTGGTGACCTCCGACGTTTCAAAGCACCCGCCACGATCAACGCTCACATCGATAATAACACTGCCCTGCCGCATGTTGCTCACCATTTCTTCTGTAACCACCACCGGTGTTCTGCCTGATTGAGAACCAAGAGCGCCAACAGCAACCTCGCAGGTTTTCAGTTGTTTGGCCAGGATACGGGGTTCAATAACGGAGGTCCATAACCGCTGACCGATATTGTTTTGCAACCGTTTCAGCCGATATACGCTGTTATCAAAAACTTTTACAGAAGCGCCAAGGGCGAGTGCGGCGCGTGCGGCATATTCCCCAACGATTCCCGCACCCAGGATGATCACCTTGGTAGGGGGAATTCCGGAGATTCCACCCAGCAGAACGCCTTTGCCGTGATTGGCGGAACTCAGGTACTGTGCGGCGATGAGCATCACCGAACTGCCGGCAATCTCACTCATGCTTCGCACGATCGGATAGGTACCACTGTCATCCTTAAGCGATTCGAAGGAAATACCCGTAATTTTCTTTTCCATCATCCGCGACAGCAGGTCGGCCTTCAGCATCGACATATGAATGGGGGAAAATACCTGCTGATTGTGCTGAAGCAGGGGGATATCTTCTTCCACCACCGGTGCACTTTTAACCAGGATGGGCGCTCTGAACACTTCCGCCTTATTGTACAGGATGCGCGCTCCCGCTTCACTATAGTCGCGGTCTTTATAATGGGTTGCCTCCCCTGCATTATGTTCAATATCAACCTGGTGACCATTACTCACCAAAACGCCAACAGCATCGGGGGTCAGCGCGATCCGGTTTTCCTGGAAAGCTGTTTCCCTGGGGATGCCAATATGCAGTTTGGCACCTTTTGGTTTTATATCAAGAGTTTCTTCAAGGGTTTCGTAGCTGAACGAGGTGCTGATATGGGGAGTCTGTTTGGCCATAATGCAAATTCAGGCACAATTTACACTTTTTAGCCGTGCTATCGGATGGGTTCCTGCAGGGTTAATTTCCGGGTTTGATCAGGAAGCACCTCAAGGCTCAGCCAGCAGCTTGTATCGGGCAGAAGCGCGGAGGCCGCCCGCGGCCATTCAATGAAACAGTACCGGCTGTTATCGATGGCATCGCCCACACCCGCCTGCAGTACTTCTTCTTCATCTTTCAAGCGGTAAAGATCGATATGACTGATCGTACCCTCCGGAGAATCATATTGATTGATGATGGAATATGTTGGACTTCCTGTTGTGTCTGCCACCCCAAGTTGCCGGCATACGGCTGTTATAAAAGTAGTTTTACCCGCACCCATCTCCCCTTCCAGTGCAAATACCCGGTACCCGGATGAGTTTGCAAGGAATTTTTTTGCCGCCGATTCGAGTTCATTCAGCTTAAAGGTGATGTCCATCCTGCAAATATAAATTTATAGCCCGCCTAATTTTGATTTTTGCAACCCTGTAGTGATAATATTTGCGGGATAGCGGATATCCCGTGTTCAGGAACTGTAATTTTGCGGGTTATACAAGTATTCAATATGAAAACAGTGCATTGGAAAGTTGAGGGAATGACCTGTGTGAACTGTTCGCTCAGCGTAAGTAAGTACCTTGAAAAAAAGGGTAATCAGGAAGTAAAGGTGAATTTCATAACCGGTGAGGTTTCCTTTATTTCGCCGGATGCTCTGCCTGAAGCTGAACTGGAAAAAGGCGTGGAACAACTGGGGTATACCGTGAGTTCAGAAGGCGCCCCTTCCGGAATAAAAAAGAAGAAACTGTTCACGGGGCATGGCCAGCGTTTCCTCTTTTGTGCCGTGTTTACACTGCCCCTGATGCTGCATATGCTCCATCCCTATATTCATGTGCCCTGGCTGATGAATCCATGGATCCAGCTTGCCCTTACGCTGCCGGTTTACATTGTGGGAATGGATTTCTTTGGACGAAGCGCGGTTAAAAGTATCGTCAACAGGCGCGCGAACATGAATGTGCTGATCACCATTGGAGCCACTGCCGCTTTTGTGTACAGCCTGGTAGGTTCGTTGCTGAAAATGGGACCCGACTACCTCTTCTATGAAACCGCGGCCGCTATTATAACCCTGGTTTTTTTGGGAAATTACCTGGAAGAAAAAACGATCCGGTCGACCCAGAAAGCGCTGAATAAGCTTGCCAAAGTGCAGAAGGTTACCGCTAACATGATCGCCTTCGATGAACACCACCAGGAGATCATCATGCCGGTTGATAATAAAGACCTGCGCAGCGGGGATCTGGTATTGATCCGGTCGGGGGAACTGGTACCCGCCGATTGTAAGATCCTGTGGGGTGACGCGGGCGTGAATGAAGCAATTATAACCGGTGAAAGTCTGCCCGTCACACGTGGACCGAAAGATAAGCTTATCGGTGGCAGCATGCTTGAATCGGGAACGGTGAAAGCACAGGTTACAGCCGATCCGAAACATTCCGTACTATCGGAAATCATCAACCTGGTCAAACAGGCGCAGGGAGAAAAACCCCCGGTGCAGCAACTGGCCGATAAGATCAGCGCGGTCTTTGTTCCGGTGGTGCTGGGTCTTGCACTGATTACGTTTATTGGAAATTATTTGTGGCTCAGTGATGATCGCTTTCTGCATTCACTTATGCGAACCATCGCGGTACTGGTCATAGCCTGTCCCTGTGCTATGGGGCTGGCTACTCCGGCTGCCATTGCGGTAGGGCTGGG
>JAEYRC010000403.1 GCA_023409675.1 Bacteroidota bacterium | reverse complement strand
TCAACATCCTTCGGTTGCTGTGCTGAATAAAACTGTCCAGGGTGATGTATTGGAAGCTGTTCCTTTGGTGGCACGTACCACCGGGGCTGCTTTCCTGAACGATACCTGGCTTGGTGATGAAGTTTTCGGGCCGTTCTCGATCATTATTACCTGTACAACTGAAGAAGAACTGAGAACCGTTTGGTTATCTCTGACCGGTCAGCTCACCACCACTTTTATGGGAACGGACGATGACTTTGAGGCCTTCAGCGATTTGATTATGCTTGCCCGAAACATTTCGGGTCGGGTAATTTTCAATGGAGTTACAACGGGCGTGGAAGTCTGTCCGGCTATGGTGCATGGTGGTCCCTATCCAGCAACAACCGACAGCAGATTCACGGCTGTGGGCATTCAATCTGTCAAACGCTGGATTAGACCGGTGTGTTTTCAGAACGCTCCGGAAGCGCTGCTTCCTCCTGAACTTCGCAATAATAATGAGCGCAACATCTCGAGACTGGTCAATACTACCTGGACGAAAGAATCCATTTCTTCATGAAAAAGACTTTTTTCTGCATTGATGCACATACCTGCGGTAATCCCGTTCGGCTTGTCGCAGCCGGCGGGCCACTGCTTACCGGTAATTCGATGAGCGAAAAACGACAGCATTTTCTTCGGGAATTCGACTGGATAAGGCGTGGATTGATGTTTGAACCCCGTGGGCATGATATGATGAGCGGAAGTATTCTTTACCCGCCGCATGATCCACGGAATGACATTGCTGTTTTGTTTATTGAAACCAGTGGCTGTCTTCCGATGTGTGGTCATGGTACGATCGGTACCATAACTATCGCGCTGGAGGAAGGGCTGATTACACCCAAAACCCCCGGCATAGTTCGGATGGAAGCGCCAGCCGGACTGGTGAATATCCGATACCAGCAGAAGGGCAATAAAATCACATCAGTCAAACTGACGAATATCGCTTCATATTTAGCGGCGGAAGACCTTGAAGTGGAATGTCCTGATCTGGGTATGCTGAAAGTGGACGTTTCCTATGGCGGGAATTTCTATGCTATAGTTGATGTACAACCGAACTTTCCCGGTCTGGAACACTATACTGCTGCACAACTGATAGGATGGAGCAGGGAGCTGCGCGACAGGATCAATGCCCGCTGGGAATTTGTTCATCCCGAAGATCCCACTATTCACGGTTGTTCACATATCTTATGGACAGGCGCGACCCTCGATCCGGCCTCAACAGCCCGAAACGCGGTATTTTATGGCGATAAAGCTATTGACCGCTCCCCCTGTGGAACAGGAACCTCTGCCCGGATGGCACAATGGTATGCGAAAGGAAAATTGAAGAAGGGAGATGTATTCATTCATGAAAGCATTATCGGCTCTACCTTTGCAGGTACGGTGGAAGAAATGACCGAGGTGGGCGGAAAACCCGCCATCATACCGGGAATAGAAGGCTGGGCGAAAATTTACGGCCACAATACCATTACAATCGATGAAGCAGATGACCCTTACGCGTTGGGTTTCCAGGTGCTGTAAATAAAAATCTGGTCTTTTTCTGTTAGCTTTGGCCATCAAAACGGGAACTATAACAACACCACAAAATCAGCTTTAGATGTCGCAGATCAATTCAAAATTGTTTCGTTTTATCGCAACAGGATTAGTTCTACTCATGATTTCCTGTTCTGGTACGGAAGATAAAACTGCCGGGCAGCAGATGCCGGATGAAAATACAGATCCCATGAAAAATCAGGTAGTCGGAATTTTAGACAATATGGAAGTAAGAGAATTTGTACTTACCAATACGAATGGGATGGAAGTTACCATCCTGAATTATGGCGGCACAGTGAAAAGCATCCGGGTACCCGACAGGGATGGCAATATGGGGGATGTGGTGCTGGGTTTTGATTCCCTGGGTGGATATCTCCAGGTGGGAAATCCTTATATCGGCTCATTGATCGGTCGATATGCTAATCGAATTGCCAATGCCGCATTTACACTTAATGGTGAAACCTATGAGTTGGAACCGAATAATAACGGTAATACACTGCATGGTGGCGTGAAAGGCTTTGATAAGGTTATCTGGAATGCTTCATTAAACGGCGATTCGCTGAAACTGGAATATACCAGTCCCGATATGGAAGGCGGATATCCCGGAACACTCAATACAACCGTTTGGTATATTCTCACAGATAATAATGAACTGCGTATAGATTATAGCGCTACTACGGATAAACCTACTCCCGTTAACCTTACCAATCATACGTATTTCAACTTATCCGCGGGGAAATCACCCACCATCAAAGACCATGAATTAAGCATTTTGGCTGATCGCTATACTCCG
Organism: Bacteroidota bacterium; assembly: GCA_023409675.1. GTDB lineage: Bacteria > Bacteroidota > Bacteroidia > Chitinophagales > Chitinophagaceae > Flavitalea. Next base: position 5,335 of record JAEYRC010000403.1, on the reverse strand, counting down.
GTAAATCCTAACCTGATTCCGGTTGGAAAACATGAGCCGGTTGCAGGTACACCGATGGATTTTCGCACACCGAAGAAGATCGGTGCCGACCTGGACAAAGTTCCCGGTGGTTTTGATCATAATTACGTATTGAATAAAACATCGAATGAGTTATCGCTTGCGGCTACACTGTATGATCCGCAAAGCGGAAGATATATGGAAATGCATACTACGGAACCCGGCGTACAATTTTACTCCGGTAACTTTCTTGATGGAACCCTGACCGAAACTAAAGGTGGTACAGCATATGTACAGCATGCCGGTCTTTGTCTTGAAGCGCAGCATTTCCCGGATTCACCCAATATGCCGGATTTTCCGTCAACCATTTTGTCGCCTGGCGAAACATATAAACAAACCACTGTATACTCGTTCTCTGTTAAAAAATAATACTGTCCCCTGAAACGATTAAGCCCCTTTACATGAGTAAAATAGTTATTGCCGGTGGAGGCATTATCGGCCTTTCGAGCGCATATTTTCTTCGTAAGTCTGGTTATGATGTAACGGTTATAGATAAAACCGATATGACCGATAGCTGTTCATACGGTAATGCCGGCTACGTATGCCCCGGGCATTTTATTCCTATGGCTACGCCGGGTATCGTTAAGCAGGGGTTGAAGTGGATGCTGAATCCATTGAGTCCGTTTTATGTACAACCACGTCTGGATGCCGGCCTTGCCGACTGGGGTATAAAATTCATGCGGAGCGCGAATAAAAAACATGTATTGGATTCGGCTGTCCCTTTGCGTGATATCGCTATATTAAGCAAGGATATGTATGAACTGTGGAAGAGCGATCCGGCTTTTGATTTCTTTTACCGGCCTACAGGCTTGCTGGAAATGTTCCGGACTACTGAGGGAGCCGCTCATGGGGCTGAAATTGCTCACCGGAGCAGGGAATTGGGTTTGGATGTGGATATGCTCGATGCTTCCCAAACCCGCGCCATGGAGCCGCAACTTGACATGAATGTGGAGGGTGCCATTTATTTCCGTTGTGATGCGCACCTTGATCCCGGAACGCTTATGCAGAACCTGCTCAGGGTATTAAAGGATATGGGCGTTAAGTTTCTGGAGCAGGATGCTGTTGTTGATTTCAGGCGTTCGGGTAACTCGGTAACCAACGTGATTACGCAGAAATCATCCGTGGAAGCAGACCAGGTAATTCTGGCAACCGGCTCCTGGAGCCGCGAACTGGCTTCAAAGCTCGGGATAAAAATTCCATTGGTCGCAGGCAGAGGATATTCCGTTACTGTTGATGATAGCATCATGAAAGTGAATTATCCGATTATTCTTGCGGAAGGGCGGGTGGCCATTACTCCCCTGAGTAATAACAGGATCCGTTTCGGTGGTACTATGGAAATAACATCATTGAATACGCCCCCCAGGTACAACCGTGTACAGGGTATATTGAATGGAGTGAAATCTTTCTTTCCCTCCTTCAACATGGCGGTACCGGATAATGATAAGATCTGGTACGGCTACCGGCCATGCTCAGCCGATGGATTACCCTATATTGGCAGAGACCGGAAGTTCAGTAACGTGGTGATTGCCACGGGTCATGCCATGATCGGCCTGAGCCTTGGAGCAGGTACCGGCAAACTGGTCAGTGAGCTGGTCAACGAAGAAGCAACCAGTATTGACCTGAAGCCATTTGATCCGGGCCGGTTTAACTGAAATTCCTTCTGGTCCAATAAAAATTGAAGCTTTTAGAATGTCTTTTACAGCATGGCGCTAACCCATAATGGCATCGGTATACAATTATTTTTGTCAGCATTCACTAACGCATAGTTTATAGATTAGAATGATGAGAATTAGCAGCATATCATACGACAATAAATAATCCTATAGAATCAATCCATCCCTATACAATAGGGATTAGCGGTGGTGTTGTTCATACCGGTTTCAAAAATTATCTCCTATATTTTATGTTTTTGTATTTTGGTTGCACTGATGCTGGATAAATCCTTATTTTCATGCAAAACCTATTGTGCACCGACCTGATCTGATTCATACCATTCAGTCCACCCCGCAATGGGATATCCTGGTCATAGGCGGAGGAGCCACAGGACTTGGCATAGCGCTCGAAGCCAGAACGCGCGGTTATTCGGTACTGTTACTTGAAAAAGCCGACTTTGCCAGTGGCACTTCCTCCCGGAGCACCAAACTGATTCACGGCGGCGTAAGATATCTTGCACAGGGCGATGTTGCCCTGGTTCGGGAAGCCGGAACGGAACGCGAAATTCTTTATTCCATCGCACCCCATCTTGTGCACGACCTGCAGTTTATTATTCCTGTCTATACCTGGTGGAGCAGGCTTAAATACACGATTGGCCTGAAATTATACGACTGGGTGTCGGGGAAATTATCCTGGGGACATTCTGAGTTTGTAAAAGCGTCGGAAGCGCCTGCCCGGCTGGAAAATGTACGTACAACCAATTTGCTGGGCGCTGTTTTGTACCATGATGGGCAGTTTGATGATGCCCGTCTGGCAATCAACCTGGCGCAGACTATACATCATGCGGGCGGCACTGCGATTAATTATTTTCAGGTCAACGGATTACTCAAAAACAGCATGGGGCAGGTATGTGGGGTAGAAGGAGTAGATCGGCTTTCAGGGCAACAGTACTCTATCAATGCCCGCGCTGTTGTTAATGCCACCGGCGTGTTTGCCGATAATGTACTGGCGATGGATAACCCAGATGCACAACCGGCTATCCGGCCCAGCCAGGGTATTCATCTTGTGGTGGATAGAAAATTCCTTCCGGGTGGAAACGCGCTTATGATTCCTGAAACCAGTGATGGTCGGGTGCTGTTCGGTGTTCCATGGCATAACCGCGTAATCCTGGGTACAACTGATACTCCCGTTGATCAGGTTACCGATGAACCACAGGCGACTGTTTCGGAGGTCGATTTCATATTGCAAACTGCTGCTGAATATCTTGTAAAAGCGCCTGAACGCCAGGATGTACTGAGTGTGTATGCCGGTTTACGCCCTTTAGCCGCGCAGCAGAATAATCAAGGCGGCACGAAAGAGATTTCAAGAAGTCATAAGATTGAACGTTCGGCATCCGGACTTTTCACCATACTCGGCGGCAAGTGGACAACCTACAGGCGTATGGGTGAAGACATGGTCAGCTATATTGAAAAGGCTGGGGGATGGGCAGCAAGCAGATCCACCACCCGCAACAAACACATCCATGGATATATGCCCCGGCCCGATATGAACAATCCTTTATACTATTATGGCAGTGATCTTGCCCGTATACAAACATTGATCGATGCTGATCCGGACGGTTGGATCAGCCGCCGTATTCCGCTTCATCGTGCTCAGGTGGAATGGGCTGTAAAATATGAAATGGTTCAAACGCTGGAAGACATGCTCTCGAGGCGATGCAGAGCTTTACTGATGGATGCCCGGGAAACAGTGCATATCGCCCCGGCAGTAGCCGAAATTCTGGCAAAGCATTTAAATAAAGATAAGGCCTGGGCAGATGAACAACTGAATTCATTCCGCAGCTTAGCCGCGCAATACATCCTGAATTGATTTTTTACTATATTGAAGATTGAAAGCACAGGCTATTTGTTAACCATTTCATAGGGCATGAAGGTTGAATTATTCGCAAAATCTCTCTTATTTGTAATATTTTATTCATGTACCGGTTCCGCCGTTATGCAAGAGGATACGACATCTGCTTACCCTGCATTTGACCTGCAGGGCCATCGTGGTGCAAGAGGGTTAATGCCCGAAAATACCATTCCGGGTTTCATTTACGCTCTTCAACACGGTATTACTACCATAGAAGCCGACCTGATGATTACAGCCGATCAGCAGGTGGTTGTTTCACATGATCCTGTACTGAATACCGCCATAAGTTCCTACGCCGATGGTCGCTTGCTTCAGGAAAATGATACAGCAGGGCGGACAATTTACAGGCTATCCTATGAGCAACTGAAAAATATTGATGTTGGCCGTAGAAAGCATCCCAATTTTCCGCGGCAGCAAACAATGCCTGCAATTATTCCATTATTGGAAGAGGCGATCGACTCCATTGAACAGCATGCTCACGCTTCGGGTATCCCTGTACGATATAATCTCGAAATCAAAAGCAAACCGGCTGGTTATGATATTCATCATCCCGATCCGGAAACTTTTGCGCGACTGGTAGTAGCGGTTCTGGAGAAAAAAGGAATAAGCGCCCGAACCTCCATCCAGTCTTTTGATCCACGGCCGCTGCGTTACCTTCATGAACATCACGATGATCTAATGTTATCATTCCTGGTGGAAGGGGAGATCAGGCCCGTTGATCAGTTGCTCGATACCCTGGGTTTTATACCAGATATAATCAGTCCGCATTACAGTTTTATCAGTCCTGAATTTGTGCAGGATGCCCATTCGAAAAACATCCGGGTGATTCCCTGGACCGTCAATGATCTTAAGGTTATGCAGCAATTGACAGATATGAGTGTGGATGGTCTCATTTCGGACTACCCTGATCTGTATTCATCAATAAATTTTCAAAAATCTCCATAAACAGCATTATGGCATCGTACATTCTTGCATTCGACCAGGGGACAACAAGTTCCAGAGCAATTGTTTTTGATCATGCCGGCAAGGTGATATCCGTAGCTCAAAAAGAATTCAAACAATATTTCCCAAAACCCGGCTGGGTTGAACATGATGCTGAAGAGATATGGTATACGCAGTTGGGCGTTGCTACCGAAGCAGTGCTCAAAGCCGGTCTGACGATTACGGATATTGCCGGTATTGGCATTACCAATCAGCGGGAAACCGCTGTGCTTTGGAACCGCGAAACCCATAAACCGGTAGGTAAGGCTATTGTCTGGCAGGACAGGCGAACTTCCGATGCCTGCGATAAATTGAAGCAGGATGGGTTTGGCGTGATGATACAGGAAAAGACAGGACTCATCCCGGATGCATACTTTTCGGCAACCAAGCTCGCCTGGATGCTCGACAACATTCCGGGAGCAAGGCAGGATGCCCTTGACGGAAAGCTGTGTTTTGGAACTGTCGACAGCTGGCTCATCTATAAGCTGACAAATGGAAAAGTTCATGCCACTGACGTTACCAATGCTTCCCGAACCATGTTGTATAATATTCACAACTTAAGCTGGGATACTGAACTGCTGAAACTGTTTAACATTCCTGAATCGTTACTGCCTGAAGTCAGATCGAGCAGTGAAATATTCGGTTATACGGATCAGTTATTTACATCAGCCAGGGTGCCCATTTGTGGAATAGCCGGGGATCAGCAGGCTGCCCTTTTTGGCCAGATGTGTGT
>JAEYRC010000400.1 GCA_023409675.1 Bacteroidota bacterium | reverse complement strand
ATTTTCCTTCCTATAAAACAAATCTAAGGGTATGATACCCGGTAGCGAAGGGGAAATTTCCCGTTTTTTTAAGGAGAGAATTCCCCTGTAAGCGCTGAGTAAAATGAACGATTTTTAAATGATCATTTAATCATTCATCAAAACACGCTGCATCATGAAAATATCAATCGATGAAGCCAATCAGTTTATCAGTTCTTTTCTGTCTGTTAAATCAGAGCAGAGCCAGCAGAATTATATGAATATGCTCTCCGGTCCTAAATCCAGAAATTATGTAGCGTCAGAGCATGTTTCGTATGTATTTAACCGTGAGGCGCTGACCAGTCTTTGCGACGAGGTTTCTGCCAACGCGATGCGGATTTATATCGGTGCAGATCCGGAAAGCGGTGAGCCAACAGTGCTGGTGGTGCCCTGCGCTTATGATGAAAAAGCGGGAAGTATCGTAAACCTGTTGAATGCCTCAAAGCCTGTTGAGCAGCATCCCGGAAAGGCAAAAACATTTCAACCGGCAGACACATTTAACCTTGCTGAAGACAATATTATCCCGTGAATTATATCGATTTCTGGCAACAGGTTTCCGTGTATTCGATTCTGGTACCCCTTGTAACTGGTTTGGTATTCCTGAAATACCTCGACCATACTTCAAAGGCGGTATTGGTGTTGCTGATCGTTGCTGCCATTCCACAGTTTGGTTCAGGCATTATACCCGGGTTTCTGAAAAATATAACCTATAACCTGTATTCCATCGTTGAATACATTTTCTGGTCGTGGTTGTTTTATATCAACTGCACAACGGGATGGATTCGCCGGATCATAATCTTCCTGTTGCTGATTTTTATGGGACTAACAATTCAGCTTACTGTTATGGAAGGGGGGCTGGGTCATCGGTTTTTCAATGAGCTGCAATGCCTCAACAGCATGGTTCAGGTTATCCTGGTATTATTCTATTATTATAACCTCAGCCGCGGTGATCGTGAACTGCAGTTACAGTATGAGCCATTGTTTTGGTTTACCATGGCGATTTTGCTGTATGCCCCCTCGACCTACTTCTATTTTGTATTTTACAATGAAATCCGGGTGCATCACATGTATACGGATACCAGGCTCATCCATAATGTGCTGAATGCCCTGCATTATGCAATCATCGCTGCCGGCATGTACATCAACCGAAAATCAATAACTATAAATACACCGCATGTTCTTTCCTGATATCAGTCCGGAGATGCTCATCATAGGAGGTGCGGCTATCTTTTCGATACTTGTACTCTTTATTATCCTGTTCATCTTCTTTTACCAGAAACGCCTGCACCGGCATTATCAGGAAAAGCGGGAACTGCACAATACCTATCAGCAGGAAATATTGCGGACTCAACTGGAAACCCAGGAACAGACTTTTCATCAGATCGGAGAAGAACTGCACGATAATATTGGGCAGTTGCTCAGCAGCACACGGATGCTTATCGGTATAGCCGAACGCTCATTGGAGAATGTACCCAAGACCCTCAAAACTGCCGATCAGACTCTTGCTCAGGCAATTCATGATCTGCGGATGTTGACGAAATCGCTGAATAAGGAATGGCTTAGCCGGTTCAATCTGCTTGAAAATCTGCAGGCCGAAGTAGACCGGATCAATTCATCCAAAACGGTAGGCGTAACACTTCATGCGAATAAAACAACTATTCCCCTTAATGCCGAATCCCGGGTAATGTTATTCCGGATCATCCAGGAAGCGCTTAATAACAGCATTAAGCACTCCCGCGCAGCTTCCATACGGCTTGATATTGATATGAATGAACACATCACTGTTCAGGTACGCGATGACGGACGCGGTATGCTGGGCGATGATACTCAGCCGGGAGTTGGCCTGATGAATATGAAACACCGGACAACCCTGCTGGGAGGAACCATTACCTGGACTTCACCCGCGGGAACCGGAACGACCGTTACCATTCAACTACCCATTCAACCTGAAGAATTATGAAAATAACCATAGCTATTGCCGATGATCATCAGTTGTTTCTCAAATCTGTGGGGCTGCTGATTGAAAACTTTGAAAATTTTGAAATCGTTGCCGAAGCGCTTAATGGAGAAAGCCTTCTTCATAAAATACAGGGCCTTACCGAGCTTCCGGATATAATTCTTATCGATGTGAATATGCCGGTGCTGAATGGCGCTGCCACTGCAACAAGGATTTCGGTAAAATACCCCCAGGTTAAACTGGTAGCACTATCCATGAAAGATGATGATACTTCAGTGCTCGACATGATCCGTGCCGGTTGCTGCGCGTACCTGTTGAAAGATATGCACCCCAATGACCTTGAACGGGCCCTGATCGAAATTCATAACACCGGGTATTATAATGCTGACCGTTCCAATATCCGTTTCCGGAAACTTCTCAGCAGTCGTCAAAACCAGGAAAAGATTCTGCTATCGGAAAGGGAAAAGGTGTTTTTGCAATTGTCCTGCAGCGACCTCACCTATAAACAGATTGCTGACCGCATGCATCTTGCCGAACGAACCATTGATGGCTATCGAGAAAGTCTTTTCCAGAAATTAAATGTGCAGAGCCGTGTAGGGATGGTGCTCGAAGCACTGCGCAGGAATCTGGTTTCGCTGGAGGTAAATTAATCGGTAAGATTTACAATACTGTTCTTTCCCTGCTGCTCCGCGAAATGATGTATACCTGGAAGCATTGCTGAATGATCCGGGTCAGGAATATGCTGCTTAACAGAAGCAATATCGTCGAGGTTCGGCAGTATAGCCTGTGGTGCTGTGGCTTCCGTACCCGGCTGATGAACTGCTGCTTTAAGAACCAGTGCAGGTAGCCCGAAGCCGGTGATAAACAAAAACAGTAAAACAAGTTGTCCTTTCATAATGTCTGCCGCATAACAACCGCGACTGATCATTATACGCTGAACGACAGGAAAAGGTTACAGGCGTGCTCATTAATTTTTCCAGAGCGGTTTTTTTTTCAGTATAGCGCGGTATACCGGACATTCAGGAATATGTGCTCCGGGTAATATTCCTATGCTCATGAGAAATTCATTCACAATTTCACCACCGGTAAACCGGAAATGTTTCCTGAACAATTTAATCCATTCCGTTTTTTCGCGTGGATGATGGTTGACCAGCCACTGCTCAAATGAACCATGATCTTTTTGCAACTGAAGCACGGTGCGGGCATTTTCGATAGCCGCATTGATCTTTAAGCGGTTTCGTATGATGGCGGGATCGTTCATCAACCGCAGCCGGTCAGCATCGGTATATGCCGCTATTTTTTTTATGTTGAACTGATGGTAGGCTTTTCGAAAACCGGCTTCTTTTTTCAGAATGGTTTCCCAGCTGAGGCCAGCCTGGTTGATCTCCATTATCAAACGACCGAACAATTCATTATCGTCATGTAAGGGGAAGCCATAATGATGGTCGTGATACTGCTGATGAATGGCCCGTCGTTCTATGGGCATCGTTAGAATTGCCTGACAATAGGACATATAATTCTCGTATTAAATATTCACAGCAGCGGCAATCCGGATGATGGATTTCGGAGCTGTATTGTTTGAAAAATAATTACGCGCAACACCTGCTCCCACCTTAATATGCCACCACCTCATCAAGAAACACCCATGATTTACTTCCTTTTCCAGGATGCCAGGCAGGTAAAATGCCGGGGTTCTGAACGTTGAGGGTTATATAACGGAGGTTTTGTACGGGGATAGTCAGTAGGGCTGATCGCTGATGGGCACCGCCGGTAAAGGCCGTATCGCCAATAACTGCTCTCCTGAGCAATTGCTGATTCCCTGGTTGAACACCACCTGAAACATCAATCCGACCCGGACTTAAGATATACGCGCCATGGTTGATTATATAACCCACAGCAATACCCGAAACCGGAACTGATTTGCCCAGGTCGAGGGTAATATAAATATTTTGTCCTTCATAACCGATATACTTTCCATCGCCATGGCTCAGCGAACCGCGTTGAAAATCGATCAGCGTGGTATCCAGTCGTCCCGGATAACTTGCAGAAGGCTGAGGGTTCAGTCGCGCGCCGGTGAAACTGTATCGCGACCGCAGAAGCGTATGCTCTGTTACCGGGCTGCTTTCCCAACCCTTTTTGATGGCCCGCGTTTTAAGTATGCAGGTGCTGTCGATCCGCAGCGCCTGGGTATATACGGGGTCACTCTCCACCGGATCAAGTCCATTGGTGGTATAATGGATGTTCACGCCACGCAGGCGGTAATTCATTTCTATGGTGGCAAATTCGGTAAACAATAAACTGTCGACTGTTACCGTCGGTGTAGTCAGTTTAGCCGCATAGGCAGAATCACTCAGGTCGGGCGTATAGCCAAGCTGCTCCAGTTTTTTGGCGGAAGCAAACTGCTGCAGGTCGGCTATGGGAATATCCACACCATAGAAATAGGCTTTTTTGAGCGATTCTAATGCTGTCAGTGCGGAAAGTGCAGTAGTGGTCACTGCCGTATTCGACAGGTTCAGGTATTCCAGGTAAGTAAGGCCAGATAAGGTTTTTACCCCTTCATCCGTTACGCCGGTATTATCGAGATAGAGTTTGCGGAGATGCGGAAAATGCTTCAATTCTGAAAGATGTTCATCCTGTACTGCCGCGCCGGCCAGGTCGATGGATACGATTTGCTGCCCCAGTTTTTTCAACGCGGATAAATCTTCTTTCCGGAAATCCTTCTTACTGCCCATATATACTTCTATATACGGTCGGCTGCCGCTAATTTGCCGAACGGTACGGGTGGGTGAATTCAGCGAGGCGATCAATGCCGGATCTGCAAAGCCGATATCCAGCTTATCTAACGGTGATCCGGGACCGTATTTCGCTTTAACAATCGCAGCGATAGAATCAGGAACCTGATTGTCAGCATTTTTAACCTGAAAGGGCGCTCCCGCGCTGATCCACCAGTGCAGCAACTGACGTTCTTCCTCATCCAGCTGGGGTTTGCCTTCTGGTGGCATATGCCGGTTATCATTCATGGGTAGCAATAAAAGCTGGTATAATAACGAACTGTCGGGGTTGCCGGGAAGCAAAACGGAACCGGATTCTCCACCCTTGAGCAGGGAAGCTTCGGATATCAGGATCAGTTCCCCTTTTGATTTA
>JAEYRC010000389.1 GCA_023409675.1 Bacteroidota bacterium | reverse complement strand
GCTCATTGAACCATACTTCCGAACAGGCCAGGTCTCGGCCCCGGTTTTCCACCCCAATAAAAAAGATCCTGACCTCGCCAAGGTTCGGATTTCCTAAAATCGCATACTCCTTACCGTCAGCAGCCACCTGCCGGAAATACTGGTTTACCTGACCCCCGTTGTTTCGGGCCAGTTTCAGCCTGATGAGCTGTTGAAGGTCGAGTTCGATATTATTCTGATCGGGCCAGATATCGCTTTCAGCGGTACTTCCCCAGGGCGTTTTGCGCAGGGGGATGCGGATCTCATAATAGTTATTGATCAGGTCATTGCCAAGCCTTACAACACTGTACATTTCATTATCGCGCAGGTCATCGGTTAGGCCGCCGCTTTCAATATGCGTGTACATCAGCATTTTTCCATATTGCCGAAGGTCGAGGTTCATGGTCTTGAACACTCCTCGCACATCCCCGCGGGGCAGATCGCATACCTGCAAACTCAGCGACTGCTCATTGAGCAAGAGGTTTACATTATTGTTACTAAGCTGCTGCTGACGCAATACATTTGGCGGCGTTTTATAGGGAACAGGCCGACGCGAACTGTTCTCCTCCACATTCACCGCCAGTTGATTGACGGTGGTTGGTGAATTTTCCGGGATCAGGTCATAGATGCCCGTGGTATCCAACTGATAATTAAATCTTCTCCAGGTATTGCGCACCAGTTCCAGTTTTGCAAAACGCAGAATAACGGAGTCTTCAAAACCTGTCAGGAACATGCGGATAATCCGGATCGATTTGAAATCGGGAATATTACCCACCTTCTGTTCAAACTCTTCAATAGGTATTCTGAACAGGTACGATTTTTCCTGCTCACCCCCGCTGGGCGTAAATGACCGTACATCGGTAATGAAATTCTGACCTACTTCCATAAGATCGGCAGGGGTCAGGTCAACCCGGTACTGAAAATATTCTTCCAGTTCATTGAGGGTATTATCACGGTTGAATTCTTCCTGATCGGGATATAACGTAAATGCACTGACGAATTGCTGATCGTTTGATGCCACGGGGGAGTTGCCCTGAGGATTATTGATATTCTTATAACGGGCAAGTATACCTGCCTGCTGCTGATCGTAGATTTCATTCCGGTAATTCAGAAAATCATCTCCTGCCGGATCATTTAATGCAGCCTGATATATGGGCGAGTTCACTCCATAGCGGGCAGCCAGATCATTAAGGTATTCCCGGAATTTTTCGCGCTCTTCATCATTGATGAGTCCGTCAAAGCCGGCATCCTGCAGAGGCCGGTCGGCCGGGTCATTACTGAATGCCTGGGTAACCTGTATCGGGTTGGCCGGCACTTTACCCCAGGTGGTGGCGGTGTCTTCAATTGCTGTGGTAACCTGCCCGCTGATTCCGTTCTCAAAAAAACGTTTTCCGTCTTTAAGCACATCCTCCGAAATATTACCCAGGTTGAAATACAGTTGTCCGCCACTACTTCCGGGATTGCGTAAAAACGGATCCTGTAACCAGAACTCGATGAACTCTACATTGCCCGTTTCAAAATCTACCTGATCGAGTCCACGCATTATTCCACCCCAGCGCGAACGCGGGTTCAGCAGCCGGTTGTCGGCTGAAACGCTTCCGGTACGGCTGTCGAAATTATAGGGACCCTTTTCGGTGGGGTAATAGGCCATGTCGAAGGTAACGAGTTGAGCCTGTCCGAAATCGGGGGTTCTGTTTGGATAAATTTCCGTGATCTTCACCTGCCGGATCCTTGGATCGAGAAAGTCCTGGTACGACCGCACCGGGTTATTGGTATTTCTCCGGTCCTGTAAAACCGGTTCAATGTTATACCAGGCCAGTTTAGCACGGTTGTAGCCATAGGCCGGATTGTTGGAAAGCTCTGCTTCGGGAAACAGGCCATTGCCCTCGGGTGTTGAAGACAGCCCCCAGCTTACCAGCGGAAAACGCAGATCCACCGCGTTTCGCGAACCTTCAAAATCATCAATAAAGATCAGCCCGCTTTCTCCCCGCCCAATTTGTGCCGGATGGCCCGGCTTTAATACCGCACCCTCTCCATATGCCGTGATGGAACTCGATTCTACCGTATTATAAAACGGCAGCTTGTCGAGCCAGCGGGTTAATCGCGGCGATTCGGTGTAGTAGTTGAAATCGACCCCATACATGGTGTTTTTGATGGGATCTTCATTATAGGATGTTTTGGTAAAGAAAGGCCGTTCACCTAGTCGCACCATAGATGCGCCAAGGGTTAAGGATTCTCTGGCCGTGGCTTTCGCGATGTAATCGAGCCGCAGTCCGAGAAAATTCCGTTGCTGAATTCCAAAGCCTGCATTGTTTTCATATTGAACATCAATGGGCAGACCTGCGCTCAGAATCCCTTCGTTTATTATTCGCACCGAACCCAAATTATAATCGATGGTATAATCAACATTTTCCCGCAGCAATTGTCCGCCTGCAGTAACAGTTACGGAACCTGGCGGAACATTAAAGGCATTCAGCGAAATTTCTGAGGTAGACTGCCCCTTTGCCGAACCACTGATAATGTACCGGTCGAGGTTGGAATAGGTTTTAGCGATTTCCTTTATCGTATCATAGAGGGGGTAATAGATGTACTTATCTTTCAGGTCCTGCGATGCGCCGGCAAAAGCCGTTGAATCAAGGTCTCGTCCGAAAGGTTCCAGCAAGGGGAAAATGATGCGTGCCTGCGAGGAGATCACCGTAAAGTTTTCAAGGTAGTCGAACACCCCGTCGGGCATCGGATCACTTCGCGCATTGAGCCGGTCGAGATTTAAAAGTGTAATCAGCGGAATTCCGGATGAAGGTCCTTCAGGCAGAAAGCGCTTCTGGCCCAGGCTGGGTTCTTCATACAATATATTCAGTTTGAAATCGCCGGGCTGGATGCTCGACAAGTAGCTTCCGTCTTTCGATTTGAGGGAATACACGTTCTTCATCATCAGGTCCCATAGCGGTAGCGTGGTCCGCTGCGAGGTCGCTTTCAATAATTTCAGGAAAAGTACCTTCTGGGTACCACCCTGGGTGGCGGTGGTATCGGGGGGTACATCCTGCGAAAACTCACCCACCTGGTAGATCTTGCCATTGTAACTATACTGAAAGGCGATGGCCAGCACTTCATCGGGCTGAAGCGGCTGATTCAAACTGAGAAATCCGATCTGCGGATTGAAATAATAATCGAAGGGATCGAGTTTGCGGGCAAAGGTTTTCTCAAAATCCTGTACCGGACGCAGGCCCATGGCCGACAGCCGCGAGGTGATCTGTGAAGAATTCCGGCTTCCGGCCTCATTTACGATGCGCCTGTACAGGTCATTGGCATCATTATAGGGTAAGGCCAGCGGATTTCCGGGAGCGCAGGTAACGCCCTGGTTGTAAGGCGGACATTCACCCAGATCCATCAAACCTACCACATCTCTTGTTTCTGTGGTTGAACCGTTGCGGTTGGTAACCCACACCTCTACACGAAGTACCTGTATCTGTGAATTGACCACGGGCAGGTTACTCATGGCCTCATTATAATGCCGGCGAAAGTATTGCGCCATCAAAAAGTGGCGGTTCTCTTCATAGTCGTTTGCCTTGAATTCGAAAAAGGTATTGGTAGAGCCACCCTGCAGGCCCATCGACTGCCGCTGGGCACGCTGGTTTGCTAATACACCGGTGACAAACAATTTTCCGAACTGAAGCTGGGTTTTGATCCCAAACAGCGACTGTGCACCGGGGATAAGCGATCCTTTGGAGGAGAATGATACATTTCCTGCTTCAATACGTTTTATGATCTCGTCATCCGTACCGGTATAATCCAGTTTCAACTGATTTTCAAAATCAAAATCCGCCTGAGTATTATAGCTGATCGGCAGCCTCAGTTTATCGCCGATATTACCGATCACGCTCAGGTTGGCATTCATATCGAAGTCGAATCCGCCGTTTCGGCGCGCCCGTTCAGGCAGTGCGGGGTTCTTAATATTCTGACCCTGATAACCGGCAATAATATTTACATCACCCTGGGGCCGAATCTCCACCTTTCCATTTCCGAATATCCGGTTGAAGAGGTTATCGGTTACGGCCAGCCGTGGTTTTAATAATCCGCGGTTCAGGTCGCTGAGCATGTCGGCACGCTTGCGGAAATATTCATTTTCATATTTGCGTGATTGCAGGTAGAGGAATTCTTCAAAGGTCAGGTAAGTCGGCTTCCGGTAATAGAAACCGCCTATCTTCTCAATAATATAATACTGGTTGGTTTTCGGGTCGTACACGACCGAATCGGTAATATTGGGTGGATTTTTCAGGTCGATGGTACCGGGCTGCCGGGAGCTGTACACATCACCGCGGCGATCGGTAATGGGAAAGCGCAGGGTATCCGATTGCGGACGGACAGTGGTATCCTGAACCGGTGCCGAATAGGCATAGGATGCACTGCAGCAGATCAGTAGCAGCATACCAATTACTGATGAAAGTCCAGTCTGGATAAAATTGCGGGTCAAACTTTTTTCGAAGTGTTTTAGGTAGACATCCTTCCAATAGGCTCAGAGTGTTTTAAGGGCTTCTTTGATAATATCTTCAATTTTATCCTTACCGGGTATTTTCATCACCCGCTGAATGGCAAGTTCCCCTGCCTGTTTAGAAATACCGAGCGCGATCAGTGCATTTAACGCATCTGCCTCCAGGGTATTGTAAGTACCGGCAGTATTATTCTGCACAGAACTGCCGGATGGGAGTTTTACGATTTTATCTTTGAGTTCAAGAACGATCCGTTCTGCAGATTTCCTGCCAATTCCTTTCACGCCCTCCAGTTTTTTTGCATCACCGCTTCCGATAGCCCTTATAATTTCCTGGGGAAGCATTGATGAAATCATCATCCGGGCGGTAGCGGCGCCCACGCCGGAGACACTGATAAGAAGTGTAAAAATATTCTTTTCTTCTTCTGATGCAAACCCATACAATATCTGCGCGTCTTCACGCACATGAAAATAGGTGAACAGGGAGCCCTCTTCCAGGTGCTGGATCTCTGAAAAGGTGTTCAGGCTGATCTGCAATTCATACCCCAATCCATTTACATCTACAATAACCTGGGATGGTGTTTTCCGGATGAATTTGCCGCGGATATATGCGATCATGCGGCGAAAATAAGGGAAAAACAGCAGTCGGGTATACCGAACCAAATGATTGTTATCGGCCGATTGAAAACTTTTCCATTAATTTTGCCCCCTGTAAAATACCACTACCGAATGACTCAAAAAATCAGTGCAGCTATTACCGCCGTAGGCGCTTTCGTACCCGAAGATAAACTGACCAATGCCGACCTGGAAAAACTGGTCGATACGAATGATGAATGGATCCGTACCCGCACCGGTATTACCGAGCGGCGGATTCTGAGAGGGGAAGGCAAAGGCACGTCTGATCTTGGTGCTCCCGCTGTACTGGATCTCTGTAAAAAAAGAGGTATAGATCCGATGGAGATCGACTGCCTGATCTGCTGCACCGTTACACCCGATATGACCTTTCCGGCTACAGCCAATATCATCTGTGATAAGATCGGTGCACGCAATGCCTGGGGCTTCGACCTGCAGGCGGCCTGTTCGGGATTTTTATACGGACTAACCACCGGGGCGATGTATATCGAAAGCGGCCGCTACAAGAAAGTGGTGGTTGTTGGCGCCGATAAAATGAGCGCGATAGTAGATTACAGCGACCGCACGACCTGTGTGCTTTTTGGCGATGGCGGTGGCGCCGTACTGCTGGAACCCAATACAGAAGGTTTTGGAGTGCTCGACAGTATTCTGCGCAGCGATGGATCGGGAAGAGATTTTCTGCGGATGAAAGCCGGCGGATCATTGAAACCCGCATCACATGAAACTGTAGCTGCCAAAGAACATTTTATTTACCAGGAGGGACAGGCGGTGTTCAAATTTGCTGTAAAAGGCATGGCCGATGTAAGCGCTGAACTGCTCGAGCGCAACCAGCTCACCGGTAAAGATATTGCCTGGCTCGTTCCTCACCAGGCTAATAAACGAATTATTGATGCTACGGCAAACAGGATGGGCCTGTCGCAGGATAAAGTGATGCTGAATATTCAGCGCTATGGCAATACCACTGCAGCCACCATCCCGCTTTGTTTATGGGAATGGCAGGACAAGTTACACAAAGGCGATCTGATCGTGCTGGCCGCTTTCGGTGGCGGATTTACCTGGGGCGCAACCCTGGTGAAATGGGCAATAGAAGGAAGCACTTCAAAAAACCTATAAGGGTGCTGTTTTACTGCATTCGGAACGATAACATATTATCCTTTCAGTTTTCCTTTCAACCGTGACCACACGATAAAATCCGTTTGAGGGCGATGCTGTACCCCGGCCTGGTGCAGCATTACAATGAGCTGACCCCGATGATAGGTACCATGATTGAACAGGTGGATAAGCATTTGAAAGATAGGCTGCTTGAATTGCTCGCGCCTCGAATTCTGATAGGCAAACACATGATCCAGTGCCGCCGGAGTGGCGTTGTCAATCCATGCTTTCCATAAATTATTCTGGTGCAGCAGCGCGGCGCCAATATCGCGTACTGTTCCAGTGAAATGCACACTGGGGGGAATCACCCTTTCCTGCAGTTTCATCCGCTGCCACCAGATACTTTCGGCATCCCACATATGCAAGAGCGCTTGATGAAAACTGGGGAAACTGGCAGCAAGTGTTCTTTGCCAGGTCTCTTCCGGAAACTTAAGAATCACATCAAGTAAACGCTGGTTAGCCCATATGTTATAAGCAGCCAGTTGTTGCAGCATTTCTTTCAAGGGAAATAATTTACATTTGAAGTCAAACCTACAGGAAATTGATGATATCAGCAGTTAGGTCACCTGCGCGCAGCACATCTTCACCTGAGCAGTTCGGTTTCAAATTACTTAAAATAAAATTATTGAGATATGGACAGGGATTTTTCCGGATTTAGTTCTTTAGCTATACATGGAGGACATGAGCAGGATCCGTCTTATGCGCACCTTACCCCAATTTACTCTACGTCAACATTTGTATACGATACCGCCGAACAGGGCATGAAACGCTTCAGTGGTGCGGAAGAAGGTTATATCTATTCTCGCTGGGGCAACCCTTCAACACGCGAAGCGGCACGTAAAATTGCCGCCATGGAATCATTTGGCATTGCAGATGTTGAAGCTGAAGGCCTGCTGCATGCATCGGGGATGGCGGCGATCAGCACCCTGTTGCTGTCGACACTGAAGTCTGGTGATAAAATTCTCACCCACTATTCTTTATACGGCGGCACCCATGAAATTTTCAACCGCCTGCTGCCCGATCTGGGCATAGAAACGATCATTATTGATTTTCGTGATCCCAACCGGGTTGAAGCCGCTCTGAAGCAGGATCCGGCTATCGCGATGGTTTACATCGAAACACCGGCTAACCCCACCATACAATGCGTGGATATTGAAATTCTTACCCAGCTTGGAAAAAAATATGGTAAGCTCATCGCCTGCGACAATACATTCGCTACACCCTACCT
Source organism: Bacteroidota bacterium (assembly GCA_023409675.1). Classification (GTDB taxonomy): domain Bacteria; phylum Bacteroidota; class Bacteroidia; order Chitinophagales; family Chitinophagaceae; genus Flavitalea. The sequence goes on along the minus strand of JAEYRC010000389.1, from coordinate 2,238 downwards.
GCAGCAACCATTTCGTTTTGGCGTTGATTTCATTGTGCATTCCACCACCAAATTCCTGAATGGCCATGGCACTTCTATCGGTGGTGTACTGATCGGGAAAGACCGGGAATTCATGCGTACCAAAGCAGATAAGACGCACCGTTTTCTTGGTGCCAACAGCAGCCCCTTTGATGCCTTTCTGTTGATCAACGGCATGAAAACCCTGGAGGTGAGGATGGACCGGCATTGTGCTAACGCGGAGGCCACAGCGAAATTCCTTTCTGCTCACCCGGCGGTATCAAAGGTTAATTACAATGGACTGGAATCGCATCCCGATTACGCCATCGCGTCGAAACAAATGAAACATCCCGGGGCGATGATGAGCATCGAACTCAAAGGTGGAATGGAAGCCGGTATGCGCATGATGAATAAGCTGAAAATGTGTACCCGCACGGTATCCCTCGGCACCTGCGATACCCTGCTCTCGCATCCCGCATCCATGACTCATTATGGCGTACCAAAGGCTCAGCGCGAAGAATATGGCATCACCGACGGACTGATCCGGATGAGCATCGGTATGGAAAATATTGATGACATCATATATGATCTTGAACAGGCGCTTTCTTAATAAAATTCCCTTAAATCAGCAATATGAAACAAATCTTCATGCTTGCGCTGGCCATTTGCTTTTTGAGCTATGACGTGGCAGCCCAGAAAAAGAAAACTCCCGATCGTTTTGCGGGATTGGATACCACCATTAATGGCATGCTGCGCGACTGGAAAGCTGCCGGCTGTGCGGTGGCAGTCATTGAAAAAGACAAGGTAGTTTACCTTAAGGGGTACGGCTATAAGGATTTTGAATCCAAAATTCCGGTTACCGCTAATACCCAATTCGCTATCGGCTCCTGCACCAAAGCATTTACTGCTACGATACTGGGCATGCTGCAACAGGATGGCAAACTCAGCATTGATAAACCTGTACAGGAATACCTGCCCGAACTGAAATTCCACAATCAACACCTTACCAATCATGTCACCGCCCGCGATATGATGTCGCACCGCACGGGGCTGCCCCGTCATGATTATTCCTGGTATGGCGCCACCACTCCGCGCGACAGCCTGATTTACAGGATACGATTCCTGGAACCATCTGCTGAACTGCGCGAAAGATGGCAGTATAATAATTTCATGTACCTGGCCCAGGGTGTACTGGCAGAAAAGCTAACAGGCAAAAGCTGGGAAGACCTGGTACGGGAAAAGATATTCGCTCCGCTGGAAATGAACAACGCCAATTTCTCGGTAGGCGATATGGAGAAGACTCCAGACTTCACTTATGGTTATCTTGAAAAGAATGATTCTATCGTTCGGATGCCCTTTATGAATATTGATCCGATCGGTCCCGCAGGCTCTATCAATGCGTCAGCAGCAGATATGGCAAAATGGACCATGGCCTGGGTGAATGGCGGAAAATACAATGGCAAAGATGTTATTCCGGTTAGTTTTTTAAGCCAGGCTATAAGCGCTCAGATGGTCACGGGAGGTGGTGTGCCCGGACCCGTAAATCCCGATGTGCACTTCAGCACGTATGGATTGGGCTGGATGCTGAGTTCGTATAAAGGCCATTACCGGGTAGAACATGGCGGAAACATCGATGGCTTCAGCGCCAGTGTGAGCTTTTTTCCAAGCGACAGTGTAGGAATTGTGGTACTCGTTAATCAGAATGCCTCTGCGCTTCCATCCCTGATCCGCAATACAGTTTCCGACAGAATGCTGAACGTAAGGCGTACCGACTGGAGCGCACTGCAAAAAGAATCCATCGCAAAGGCTAAAGCAGCAACGCCGGCTTCCGGAAATTCGGATAGCCTTAACCGTAAGGAAAACACAAAACCATCCCATCCTCTCGATGATTATACAGGCCGTTTTGAACATCCCGGATATGGCATCATCACCATTTCAAAAAATGGCGATTCCCTAAAATTTGATTTCAATCATTCAGATGGTAAGCTTTACCTGCTGCATTATCATTACGATATGTTTGTAGTGCAGAACCGTGAAGAAAAACCGTCGCTGAACGGAATGAAGATCAAATTCATTACCGGGGTTAAGGGAGAAATCGAATCCCTGCAGGCAGGTATAGAACCAGCAGTCAAGGATATCACATTCAACCGACTTAGTTCCACGATTGCCGTTTCCAAAAATCAGCTCGACCAGTATGTTGGTGAATATGTTCTTGGGCAGATGACCGCCAAAATCTATATC
>JAEYRC010000243.1 GCA_023409675.1 Bacteroidota bacterium | reverse complement strand
CATCATGATGATAAAATTCAAACTGCGGCAGCTTGAACAAATGTTCGATATTCATTAGGTCGCCCGTAATGAGGTTATCCATTCCTACAACAGCATAACCTTCCTGAATAAAACGGTCGGCAAGATGCGATCCTAAAAATCCCGCGGCACCGGTGATGAGTATTCGTTTCTGGGCCATACTGTTATTTTATTTCATTTGAAGGAAAACCCACTGCACGGCCAATACTTTCATAGTAAAAGCCCAGTTTGGTGATAGCGCTGATATCAAAAAGGTTCCGACCGTCGAAGATGACCTTATTCTTCATAGCCGAAACTATTTTCAGGAAGTTCGGCGTTCTGAATTCATTCCATTCCGTGGCAATGATCAGGGCATCGGCACCGTCTAGGCAATCGTACTGATTATCGGCATAATGAATTTTATCGCCAACCACCTGCTGCACGTTTTTCATCGCTTCCGGATCATAAGCGCAGATGGATGCTCCTGCAGCGAGGAGTTCATCGATGATATACAATGCCGGCGCCTCCCGGATATCATCGGTATTGGGCTTGAAAGCAAGTCCCCATAGGGCGAACTTTTTGCCACTTATATCGTTATCAAAATATTTCCTGATCTTGGGTACAAGATGCAGTTTCTGCCTTTCATTGACATCCATAACGGCATTGAGTATCCGAAAATCGTAACCCCATTCCGATGAAGATTTCACCAGGGCCTGAACATCTTTGGGAAAGCAGCTTCCGCCATAACCGATACCAGGAAAAAGAAAGCGTTTCCCGATCCGCTCATCACTGCCGATTCCGCGGCGAACCATATCCACATCGGCGCCAATGCGCTCGCAGAGCTGCGCAATTTCATTCATGAATGAAATTTTTGTAGCGAGAAATGAGTTCGCGGCATATTTGGTGAGTTCGGCAGAGCGTTCATCCATAAAGATCACCGGATTACCCTGCCGCACAAATGGCGCGTAGAGGTCGTTTAATATTTTTCGTGCCCGTTCTGATTCTGTTCCTATCACCACACGGTCGGGTTTCATAAAATCATCAACGGCTACCCCTTCCCGTAAGAACTCGGGATTGGATACCACATCAAATTCTCCCGGATAATTTTTGGCGATAGCATCGTGCACTTTTTGGGCGGTACCAACAGGTACGGTGCTTTTATCGATGATGATCTTATAGTCTTTCAGCAATTTTCCAAGGTCTTCGGCAACACCCAGTACATATTTCAGATCTGCAGAGCCATCTTCGCCGGGTGGTGTGGGCAGGGCGAGGAAAATGATGGTAGCATCTTTGATTCCTTCAGCCAGATTAGTGGTAAACCTTAAGCGCTCTTCACGCAGGTTCCGTAAAAACAGTTTCTCCAGTCCGGGTTCGTAAATGGTGATTTCCCCACCCGATAACTTGTCAACCTTTTTTTGATCGATGTCTACGCAGGTAACGTCGTTACCGGTTTCTGCAAAACAGGTTCCGGTAACCAGTCCTACATACCCGGTACCTACTACGGCTATTTTCATTTAATATTGATTTATTCCTGGAATTAAAAGTTAAACAGTTTAAGATTTTTCCGCATACCGCAGTACGGTGCTGGTGATATGGTTCAACTGCTCTTCCTCCATTTCCGTATGGATGGGCAGTGAAATCACGCGTTGGGTGAGCCAGTCGGTGGTGTCGAGTTTATAATCGCTACCACCAAAATCGGCAAACATTTTCTGCCGGTGCGCAGGCACAGGGTAATAGATCATCGACGGAACATTGTTTTCTGCCAGAAATGCATTCATGCCGTCGCGGTCAATTCCATTCAGGATTAGTGTATACTGATGAAATACATGCTTGGTTCGACTGTCGCGGAAAGGTGTTGTAATTTTATCGGTGGCGGCAAACGCTTTATCATAAGCATCGGCTACTGCCCGACGGGCATCAATATACGCATCCAGGCGGGGAAGTTTAACGCCCAGAACAGCGGCCTGGATGGTATCGAGCCGGCTGTTACAGCCAACTGTATCATGGTAATATTTTTTGCTCTGGCCATGGTTCGCGATCATTTTGATCTTCACCGCCAGGGCATCATCGTTGGTACTGATCGCTCCGCCATCGCCATAACAACCCAGGTTTTTTGACGGGAAGAATGATGTTGTGCCTATTGTTCCAATCGTTCCGGTCTTTTTCTTTTCACCTGATGAAAATTCAAAGTCGGACCCGATCGCCTGGGCATTATCTTCAATCACATACAATCCGTGCTTGTCAGCGATCTGCATGATCCGTTCCATATCGGCCGACTGGCCATAGAGGTGTACGGGTACAATAGCTTTGGTTTTTGGGGTTATGGCCGCTTCAATAGCTTCTGGGTCGATGCAGAAAGTTTTAGGATCGACTTCTACAAAAACCGGTTTAAGTTTCAGCAACGCGATAACTTCGGTGGTGGCGATATACGTAAAAGATGGGGTGATCACTTCATCACCGGGTTGAAGATCGAGCGCCATCATGGCAATCTGCAGCGCATCGGTACCGTTGGCACAGGGAATAACGTGGCCGGCCCCCAGGTAGTTTTTCAGCGCTTCCCCAAAATCCGCCACGGCTTTGCCATTGATGAATGCGGTTGTATCAAGCACCTCCTGGATCGCTGCATCAATTTCCGGTTTAATATGTTTATATTGTTCCTTAAGATCAACCATTTGAATGGGCCGCATACATATATTTTTTAAAAGGGCACAAACCTACACAAAAAACCGCTTTATTCCATGAAAGCATTGGTGGATGGCTGATCCGGAAAAACAATACATTTGTCCTTAGCTATGCCTGTATACCTGTTCCTGTATTCCATTTTTCTGTACGGCTATAAGACGGCCATCAAAATTGCCGCGTTCTGGAATCCAAAAGCCCGTGCCTGGATTGAAGGGCGGAAAACGGTTTCTGAACAGCTCAGGCGTATTCCCGCGGAAAAAAAAACCATCTGGATGCATTGTGCATCGCTGGGGGAGTTTGAACAGGGCCGCCCCCTGCTGGAGGCCATCCGAAAAAAATTTCCCGAGAAATTTCTGGTGCTCACCTTTTTCTCCCCTTCAGGATATGAAATCCGCAAGAATTACAGTGGCGCCGACCTGGTGTTATACCTTCCGCTGGGCGGCAAAACCAGCTCGCGGCAGTTTGTCAGGGCGCTAAACCCCGAAATGGTGTTCTGGATAAAATATGATTACTGGTATCATTATTTATCATTTCTGCACAAATCATCGGTTCCCCTATACCTGATTTCGGCAAGTTTCCGACGGAATCAGCCCTTTTTCTCCTGGTATGGCAAACTTCACCGGCAGATGCTTGGTTTTTTTACCCACATGTTTGTACAAACCGAAAATTCACAGCGCCTGCTTGAACATATTCTTCCTTCCTCAAAAATTACGGTCAGTGGAGATACAAGGTTCGACCGGGTGATTGAAATAGCTGCTGCTCAAACCCCTGTTGAAGGCATAGCCGACTTTGTTCAGGAACATCCGGTGGTGGTGGCTGGCAGTACCTGGCCCGAGGATATTGAAGAGCTGGACCATTACGCCAACACGCGAACCGATATCCGCTTTATCATAGCGCCTCATGAGGTCGTCGCGGAGAATATTCAGGATATCCGCAAGCTGATGCCCGCCGCGGTTACCTACAGTGAAATGCTCGCGGGACAGCCGACGCAGCATATCCTGATCATTGATAATATCGGGATGTTGTCGCAACTCTATCGTTTTGCCACGATCGCCTATATTGGTGGAGGTTTTGGTGATGACGGCGTACATAATGTTCCGGAAGCGGCCGTATACGGCATACCGGTTGTTTTCGGACCCGTATTTGATAAATACCTGGAAGCGATCGACTTATTGGAAGAAGGTGCAGCTTATACGGTAGAATCAGCACTTGAGCTGGAAGCCACCTTTGACCGGCTTTTCAACAACCCCGATCTATACAGGGCCAGCGCGGCTTCTGCCCGGCAGTATATCTATGGTAAGGCGGGCGCGACGGAGCGAATCATGCGGCACATCTGGTGAGTAATTATAAAAAACGGCGTTTAACCAGCTGGTAAAAATACCGCGTGGTAGGATGATCTTCTTCCCAGCCCAGTTTTACTTTCAGTTCCCGTTCAATCCAGTATTCCGCTTCCGCATAGATGCGAAACGCGTTAATGGTTTTCAGGCTGCGTTCATACATTACCTCATCGCCACGGAACAGGTCATTGACAAATACAAAGCGGTCATTAATCCCGATAGCCCTTTTAAGATCACGGATCGGCGCCTCTGTTAACTGATGCCCCACTTCGATGATCTCGGCTTTCAGCCGGTCATTCAGCGAGGGATCCCTCAGGCCCATAATTTCGTTGAGGTCTTTAGGGGTTTCCTGATGCGCCAGCGTAGGCACTTCATGAATCGGGTCATAGAGCCAGGGCGTTTTGCCAGGCTGCTTTTCTTCCTTATGGGTGATCGCTTCAAGGGCTTCTTCGGCAAGTTGATTTTTTTCAGGCTCCTGTTCCGGAGTTTTTTCGGGCTGCTGTCGCTGTACCGGCTGCTCTACAGGCAGGGAAGTTTGTTCTTTGGGCGCTATTGTTTCCTGCTGATACACATCCACGGGCGGCCGCATGGCGGGCATCATCACCGCAATTTTTGAAGATCCCGCAGGTTTTCGGGCAGCGGCATTCTTCAGTAATTCGGCTTCAATCCAACGGGTGGTGGCCAACATTTGGGAAGGATCTGCTTTATGTTCGAATTGTTCTTTTAATTTGCCGATCAGTTCTGCTAAACGCTCCATGAATTTCAGGTACTTTTAAGTAGTGAGTGGATCAGAGCATGAAGTTAACAATTTTTGTACCTATTATACCGACGCATGTATATTGAGCCTTATATAACCGGTGAGCGACGTGGATTTATTGAAGTGATTTGTGGGTCAATGTTTTCCGGCAAAACAGAAGAACTGATCAGAAGGTTGAAGCGGGCACGGATTGCCAATTTAAATGTTAAAATTTTCAAACCGGTCATGGATAACCGGTTTCATGAATACAATATTGTTTCGCACGATGAGAATGCCATTGTATCGGTTCCGGTTGCTGCATCGATGGAACTGAAACCCCTCGCTACCGGCGCGGATGTAATCGGCATAGATGAGGCCCAGTTTTTCGATGACCAGCTTCCGGAGGTTTGTGAACAACTTGCGCTGGAAGGTATCCGTATTATTATAGCGGGATTGGATATGGATTTTCAGGCCCGGCCGTTCGGTCAGATACCGAATATGCTTGCACGGGCCGATTTCATCACCAAGCTTCATGCGATTTGTATGAAGTGCGGCAACATTGCCAATTACTCTTACCGGAAAGTTGCGGGGCAGCAGCAGGTATTGCTCGGAGAAAAATCGCATTATGAACCCCGCTGTCGCAAATGTTTTTATGAAGGGAACTAAAACTACCGCGGGAAGTCTGCAGCACATCCTGGTGCTGATCAAAAAGGATCTGTTACTGGAAATACGGCAGCAGTATACTTTTTATGGCATTCTACTGTATGTGGCATCGTCTGTTTTCGTTTTGCGCCTGGTTATCTCCGAGCCGGAGGATGCCGTTTGGAACGGCTTATTCTGGATCATTCAATTGTTTATCTGTGTTAATGCCGTAGCCAAAAGCTTCCTCCAGGAAAGTCGTGGGCGGATGCTCTATTTTTACAGCATTGCCGGTGCCCGGGATTTTATTTTAGCCAAGCTGGTTTTCAATGCGGGGCTCATGATCATCATGAGTGTGGTAAGCCTGCTGCTCTTTCAACTGCTGATGGGTAACCCGCTGGCTAACCCTTTGGTTTTTCTGGGTATTGTCTGTTTGGGAGCTGTAAGTCTCAGCCTGGTATTTACGTTTTTGGCGGCGATTGCGGCCAGGGCGCAACAGGGCGCGGCGTTGATGGCAATACTTGGGTTTCCACTGATCATTCCCCAGATCCTGTTGTTGATGCGCATTTCTACGCTGGGCTTTGCGGATGTCATCCAGGCCGGTCTGCCGCAACTGGTGCTAACCCTGGCCGCGCTCGATATATTGGTGGTTGCGCTTGCTGTTATTCTCTTCCCTTTCTTATGGAAGGATTAAATCAACTTCAGGCATTGGGTGGTATCAACATCATATTTATACAGGCAAAACATTATTGCAGGTTGAACGGGTTTCCCCTAATTTTGCCCACCAGAAACAGTAGGAACTATTTTAGAATCCGGAATAATTTTTAGGTATGCGCCGGCATTGGTGGAAAATATTAGGCATCGCACTGTTAGTGTACACTTTCCTGGCTGGATTCATCATCCGGGTGCCTGATATCGGTAATCTTGAGCATACCATCCGCAACTTCTTCTTCCATGTTCCCATGTGGTTTGGCCAGATGGCCCTGGTAACCGTTTCACTTATCTACTCGGTACGCTACCTGAATTCAACCAACCTTAAAGATGATATTTATGCCAATGAATTTGCCAAAACCGGAATTGTATTTGGCATTCTTGGCCTGATTACCGGCGCCATCTGGGCCAATTATACCTGGGGCGCTCCCTGGAACAATGATCCCAAGCAACTCGGCGCCGCCATAGCGTTGCTCATTTACCTGGCGTATTTTGTGTTAAGAAATTCCCTGACCGATATCGATAAACGAGGACGCATTGCGGCTGTGTACAATATTTTTGCTTACTGCATCTACATTCCGATGATCTACATCCTGCCCCGTATGGTGGAATCACTACACCCGGGTGGTAAAGGTGTTGAAGGCAATCCCGGGCTCAGCGGTTCCGACCTGGACCCTGCCCTTCGCATCGTCTTCTGGCCTGCTGTCCTTGGATGGATTTTGTTGGGCGTGTGGATAACCACGTTACGGATCAGGCTATCGGTGCTAACAGAAAAAAAACTGGAAAGATTATAGCATGAAAAAAACAATTCTGGCTCTGGCTTTTGTATTGACAGCTTTGATCAGTGTTGCACAGGACAGCACCCTCAACGCGCCTGGCGGACTGCGGGCTGATGGAAAGATCTATGTAGTGGGCGCGGTGGTGTTCACCATATTAGCTGGTTTGCTTTTTTATATTATCAGGGTCGACCGGAAAATATCCCGGCTCGAAAAAGAACAATCATTATAAAATTGAAAAGACCAGTCCCTATAAAAACCGACTAACGATTGCAAACAACTTAAATTTTCCATATGTCAGCAAACACGGAATATAGTTTCTTTGGAGCTGTTGAAAAAAGTTTCGACAAAGCAGCCAAATTCACCAATTGGGATCCGGGGATCCTCGAACAAATCAAGCAGTGTAACGCGGTTTACCGTATCCATTTTCCTGTAAAGGTGGGCGATCGCATTGAAGTGATCAAGGCCTATCGGGTTCAGCATTCACACCACAAAACACCCTGTAAAGGGGGGATTCGTTTTGCACCCAACGTTAACCTCGATGAGGTGATGGCCCTGGCTGCACTGATGACCTACAAATGCGCGATCGTGAATGTACCCTTTGGCGGCGCCAAGGGAGGTATTACCATTGATACGAAGAATTACACGCCTTACGAACTTGAAAAGATCACGCGTCGTTATACCGCTGAGCTGATCAAGAAAAACTTTATCGGCCCCGGCACGGATGTTCCCGCACCCGATTATGGTACCGGCGAACGTGAAATGGCCTGGATTCTCGACACCTACAGCAGTATGCGACCTGGTGATATTGACGGACAGGGTTGCGTAACCGGAAAACCGGTTTCTCAGGGAGGAGTGCGCGGACGTAAGGAAGCCACCGGCCTGGGGGTGTTTTACGGTTTGCGTGAAGTGTGCAATACGAAGGATGTTATGCGCAAACTGGGCATGGAGCCCGGTGTAGAGGGAAAACGGATCGTGATCCAGGGGTTGGGAAATGTTGGCTATCATACAGCGAAATTTTTTCAGGAAGCCGGCGCTATTATCGTTGGCTTGTCGGAATATGAGGGTGCAATCTGGAGTTCTTCCGGACTTGACCTTGAATCGATCGTTCGCCACCGCCAGGCTACCGGTTCTATCCTGAATTATCCCGGCGCTAATAATTTTGATCACAATGGCGAAGCGCTGGAAATGGATTGCGACATCCTGATTCCCGCGGCGCTGGAAAATGTGATCAACGGAGAGAATGCTTCCCGCATCAAAGCTAAAATTATCGGTGAGGCCGCGAATGGCCCGCTTACTCCGGAAGCTGATGAAGAATTCATCCGCAGAGGAGTACTGGTTGTACCGGATATGTACCTGAATGCCGGTGGGGTAACCGTATCGTATTTCGAATGGCTGAAAAACCTGAGCCACGTACGCTATGGCCGCATGGAAAAACGCTTCACTGAAAACCTGAATACCCAGATCCTTAACCAGATCGAAGGCTTAACCGGCAAACAGGTCAATGCCCGTGAACGGGAACTGATCATGCACGGACCTGATGAGGTTGACCTGGTTCGCAGCGGACTGGAAGAAACCATGATCGCCGCAACACGCGAGATTATGGATCTGTGGCAGTCGCATCCGGATATTCCGGACATGCGTACCGCGGCATATGTGGTGGCTATCAATAAAGTTGGAACCAGCTATGCTGAGCTGGGTATCTTCCCATAAAATACCCGTTACTAAGAGCTGCTTATATGCTCTATGTCAATTTAAAAGAGCGGAATTGTCCGCTCTTTTTTTTATGCTTTATGTAGGAGTGATGGTTTTTCCTAACCAGTTTTTTACCAGAATTGATATTGGAAAAACCGGCTACAGTTGAGCAGAAGCTGTTGCTGGATGCGCGGGGAAAGCGTCCAGCGCCTGCAAGGTTCCCCCGGTTTTATGAAACACCATAGCCTCATTTCCATTGGTGATGACGAGGTAGTCAACCGGAACGGCAAGGTTGTAGCGAAGCACCTGATCGAGTACATCCGGACTGAGGGCTATTGTTCCCGCCTTGCATTCAATCATCATCCAGGGATCATGGTGCTGGTCATAGACCAGGATATCAAAACGTTTTACCAGTTCACCAAGGATGATCTTTTTTTCCTGCGCGATCAGTGTGGCCGGGTAGCCCATCGTCTGGATCAGGAAGCCGATGATATGCTGCCTCACCCATTCTTCCGGCGTAAGCTTTAGCCAGACCTTACGCAGGGCGTCAAAAATGAGCCGCTTGCCCTGCTGGTCTTTAAGTTTAAACTGAAAATCGGGATACTGCATCCTGATCATGGGCAGAAAATTCAGGTTCGGGGTTAAAAGTTCGAAATTAATCTATAGTTTGCTGAACGACTGATTTTATACACGTTCGATCATGAAAACAAAAGAAGAAATTGTTCAGAACTGGCTGCCTCGTTATACAGGAGAAAAGCTGCAGAATTTTGGAAAATATATTCTCCTGACGAATTTCAGTAACTACGTAAAACTATTCTGCGAATGGAATAATACGGAAGTGGCTGACCTGTTCAAACCCATGCAATGTGCCACTGCCGGGGATATCACCATTATCAATTTTGGGATGGGAAGTCCTACCGCGGCCACCGTTATGGACCTGCTCACCGCAATTGGCCCGAAAGCCGTATTATTTCTTGGGAAATGCGGCGGACTGAAGAAACGTAATAAGATCGGTGACCTCATTTTGCCCATTGCCGCGATCCGGGGAGAGGGAACATCTTCCGATTACTTCCCACCAGAAGTACCTGCCCTGCCTGCTTTTGCGCTGCAGAAAGCGGTCTCCACAACGATCCGCGATTATGGAGTGGATTATTGGACGGGCACGGTATATACCACCAATCGCCGGGTATGGGAGCACGACGAAGAATTCAAGGAATACCTGAAGCGCATACGGGCTTACGCTATTGATATGGAAACGGCCACCATTTTCACTGTGGGCTTCTACAACAAAATACCCACCGGCGCCCTGCTGCTGGTCAGCGATTCGCCCATGATACCGGAAGGCGTGAAAACCGAAGAGAGCGACCGGATGGTAACGGCAGATTATGTGGAACATCACCTGAAAATCGGGATAGACTCCCTGAAACAACTGATCAATGACGGGATGACGGTAAGGCACCTGCGCTTCTGAGCAGTCAACAATAATTTGGTTTTGCCTCCGTTTTGTACTACCTTTGCACGCTCTAAAAACACAGAACCTATTATGATATTGCCTGGTGCCGTAAGATCAGGTTTATATCGGAAGATCCGATGTACTCCCCCTTTAGCCTCTGTGCGTCATATCCGTTCTATCGAAATCAAAACCTTTATCAATGAAGTTAAGCCAGTTTAAGTTTGACCTACCCCTGAATCTTATTGCTCAGCACCCTGCAAAAAAAAGAGAAGATGCCCGGATGATGGTGGTCAACCGGCAGACCGGTGAGCTTGAAAACCGGCATTTCCGCGATATTCTTGACTACTTCGATGATAAGGATGTTTTTGTGGTTAACAACACCAAGGTTTTTCCTGCGCGCATGTATGGCCGTAAGGAAAAGACCGGTGCTAAAATTGAAGTTTTCCTGCTTCGCGAACTGAACAAACCCAATCGTTTATGGGATGTGATCGTTGATCCGGCCCGGAAAATCCGCGTAGGCAATAAACTCTACTTCGGAGAAAATGATGAACTGGTCGCTGAAGTGATCGATAATACAACTTCCCGTGGAAGAACCATCCGCTTTCTGTGGGAAGGATCAGATGATGAGTTCCGCCAGGTATTACAGATACTGGGTGAAACGCCGCTGCCGAAATATATCAAACGCAAACCCGACGAAGAAGATAAAGAACGTTACCAGACGGTTTACGCCAAACATGAAGGAGCTGTAGCTGCGCCAACTGCCGGGATGCACTTCAGTAAAGAACTGATCAAACGACTGGAGATCAAAGGCATTCGTTTTGCCGAAGTTACACTGCATACCGGACTGGGTACCTTCAGACCTATCGAAGTGGAAGACCTCAGCAAACATAAAATGGATGCGGAATATTACCGCATCGATGAGGAAGCCTGCCGCATTGTAAATAAAGCCATCCAGGGAAATCACCGGATTTGTTCAGTGGGAACGACTACCATGCGGGCGATTGAATCTTCCTTCACTGCTGAAAAACTGCTTAAGCCATCTGAGGGCTGGACCAACATTTTCATTCACCCACCCTATAATTTCAATATCGCCGATGCATTGGTTACCAACCTGCATCTGCCAAAGACCAGCCTGCTGATTATGCTTTGCGCTTTTGCAGGTTATGATCTGGCGATCGAAGCATACAAGAAAGCCATCAAGGATAAATATCGTTTCTTCAGTTATGGAGACGCGATGCTGGTAATTTAAAGTTACCCGGCAGGGTTTTCTTTCATACGCTTCGGTTGTTACTGCATATTGGAATCCATAGCTCTACTTGAAGGATATCAGCTTTTAGACTTAAGGATCTGATTGCCGGTTTGATCATATACATCCATCAATGCTCTTGCTGAGCGTTCCCAACTGTACAGCTTTACCCGTTCAAAGCCCTTTTGCCGGAGTTTTGCCATCAGCTCCATATCCGACACCAGGGATCCTATACCTTCAGCTATACTTTTTGTATTGAAGGGATCGACCAGTACTGCCGCATCACCCGCTACTTCAGGCATTGAACTGGTGGAGGAAGTGATTACCGGTGTACCCCCGGCCATAGATTCAAGAATAGGCAACCCGAAGCTTTCCCGAAGCGATGGATACAGAAATGCCGTGGCACATTGATACATCAGGGGCATATCATCACTGTGAATATATCCCGGAAAAATAAAATGCCGGATCATGCTGTGCTTGTCGAGTCGGTAGAGCAACGCTTCCAGCAGCACTTTCTGATAGTCTAAAACCACGAGGGGCAACGGATCGTTGGTAGCACTGCAATAGGCCAGGTAGGCCAGGATCACGTTACGGGTATTTTTTTTAGGCGCCTTATTTCCCAGGAACATCAGAAAAGCATCAGGAAGCTGATGTTGCTGCCGGAAGCTATCCTTCTCAGCTTCGGAAGCGATTCGCAGGTATTTTTCACTTACCGCATTAGGAATAACTTTCATCCGGTCTTCCGAAACATTCAGGCGGTCCATGATCACCTTTTTTTCAAATTCGGAAACGGTAATGATCATGTTGCTCCGTTCAACAACTTTCGGTACTACAAACCTCCGGTAGATATTACCAAAATTCTGATAGGCGGATCCCCTGAAATTGAGGTTTTCCAGATAAATGATATCATGCAGGGTAAGTATCAACGGAACCGACGATGCAATGGGTGCAGTATTGCAGGTGGCATGAAGAAAATCAATTCCATATCGCTTTAACGCTTTTGGAAGTTTAACCTGTTCCCAGCTTGCATAACCGAATGATCTGATCGTTCGCACATCAAAATTTGGTGTAACCGCCACGCAATCGCGGTCTTCATCATTGCGGGCGAATAATATGTACTCATTCACCTTATCCAACTGCTGCAGCTGACGGATAAGCTCCAGGGCTACTACCTCCATTCCATGTTTCTTCTTCCTGAAAATCCGCTGAACTTCAATTCCAATCCGCATATTGATGTCTAATGTGGTTTAAAGGTAATGTTGTATGAATGGAATGCTCCTGCAAAACAAGGAAAATCTTTCTGTTTTCTTTCACTAAATTTAAACCTATGAAATTTATGGGCATACTACTTCTTGTTTCACTAAGTTCTGTGGCAGTAGCGCAGGAAACCATAACACTGTATCCAGAACAGATCCCGAATTCGATAGCAGGGCCTGATCAGGAAACACAGGAAACGGAAAATGGCATATTGAAGATCTCCAACGTTTCAAAACCCGAACTGACCATCTACCGCGCAACCGGTGATACCATTTTTCCAGTGGCGGTGATTATTTGTCCGGGGGGCGGATATAAAATTCTTGCTTCAGGTCATGAAGGCGCCGATGTTGCTCAGGCGCTCAGCCAACAGGGCATTACGGCGGCAGTATTGAAATATCGCCTTCCCGATGATGCGATCATGCCCGATAAATCCATAGGTCCATTGCAGGATGCGCAGCGCGCCATTCAATACCTGCGTGAGCATGCTCAGCAATATGGCATTGATGCGGATAAGATTGGCATCATGGGCTTTTCCGCAGGTGGTCATCTTGCGGCCCTGGCGGGAACCCGGTACAGGAAGGCGCTGATTCCAAACAAAAAAAGAACAAGCCTCCGACCCGATTTCATGGCGCTCATTTATCCGGTCATCAGTTTTTCTTCTTCCATAACCCATAGCGGAAGCCGCGATAACCTGCTGGGCAAAGAGGTTAGCACCCGCAAGCTGACGCAGTTTTCGCCCGATGAACTGGTCAACGCCAAAACACCGCCCACCTTTCTGGTGCATGCTAAAGACGACCAGGCCGTTCCTATAGAAAACAGCAATCGTTTTTACCAGCGCTTGCGGGAAGAAGATATCGCCACCGCTTTCTACCAGTATAATGAAGGCGGCCACGGATTTGGATTGATCAATCCCACCAGCTCCGTGCGCTGGCTGGACGTATTTTCGCAATGGTTGCGGGATAACCGGTTTCGCTGATTTATTCCAGGATGTCAGGATTGATCGCAATAATAATGTCTGAAATCACCTTTATTTCCATTGCACTGCATTGACTACATGCGTACTCAAAGTACCAACCCAATAGCTTAAGGCTGACATTATCTGGTATATAGCAATTAGGATATAACGGGCTGGCACACACTATTTTTACATGGAAACGGAAGAACTTATGGATGCTGTTTTTCCGCTGTGACCGTAAACTTCAGGGATGCTGAACCAGCATTTCCGCCAGAGTCAATTCCCTGCAATACCACGATATAATTACCGGGCTGGTCGGAACTGTAAAATTTTTCTGTGTGGGTGGATTGATGCATTGTTATTCCCGGATTCCACCACAAAAGGTTGCGGTTATCGGGTATCCGGCTTTCGCGGCTCTCGGGAGTATCGTATACGGGTGCATAAAAAATCCGTTCTGCCTGCAGACCGTCGTAACCCATTACCAAAGCACGGGGATCGGCCTGGTATCCATCCAGATCACCCCGATAGGTCATCAGGCTAAGAATACCTTCATAAGTATTTCGGCCCTGGAAGTAACGGGTATTTAGTACATCAATACGTTTGATCTTATAAGGGTCGTGGCCAAGTACTTTTTCGGCGTTAAATACCGGAACACCATCGAGCAATAAAAGAGGATTTGACATAATAGACCGGTCATGGGCGTTGATAATCTCAACACGCGAAGCGCCATCTCTCCGGCGTATGGTTGCAGGCAGCACATATTCCATGATAACATCCGTCATGGAGGAAAAACGCTTGTAATCATCCAGTTCGTAAGTGAAATGTGGTTTCCGGTAGAATGGGGCTGTAT
>JAEYRC010000242.1 GCA_023409675.1 Bacteroidota bacterium | reverse complement strand
TTTTTTTGAATCCAGTCTGATGCGTTCCGGGTCGATCCAGCGGGTCCATTCTTCAAATGCTTCTTTATCTTCCGGAAGATTGTCTGCGCTGTCGCCGCGGAAAACGGTAACATACAGCCGATCTTTGGGTATCCGATAAACTTCCGTAAGCAGTTCCCAGCTCCAGGCGATCGCTTCTTTTTTAAAATATCCACCCGATGGATTGGCGGGATCGCCAAAGCTCCAGTTGCCCAGCATTTCAAACATGGTATGATGGTAGGTATCAACCCCTACCTCTTCCAGGTCATTATGCTTACCGCTGACGCGCAGGCATTTCTGGGTATCGGCCACCCGCGGATGGGGGGCTTTCTGATTGCCAAGAAAATAATCCTTAAACTGGTTCATGCCCGCGTTGGTGAACAGCAGGGTAGGATCATTCTTCAGCACCATAGGCGCGGAAGGCACAATACGGTGCCCCTTTGACTCGAAAAAATCTAAAAACTGCTGGCGTATCGCTGCGCTCGACATCATAAATGGACAATTGTGAAAGGGCTGCCATCTTATGGCAATAATTTGTTTACTTTGACGCTATATAAAGGCGTTGCAAAAGTACGGAAACGCGAAGGTTTTCAGGAATACTACTGCATTAATCCACAGGTTGTGGCGGAGAGGGCGGTACCGGATATGAAAAAGATCAAATACTACTATAATACCAATACACTTCGCTATGAGAAGCTGGAGACACCGCTGCGGGTAAAATTGTTGCGTGTACTCGGTTTCATTTCCTCCGCTATCGTAACGGCGCTCATCATTGTTTCAGTAGCTTACCGGTATTTTCCTTCGGCTAATGAAAAAATCCTGGGGCAGCAAAATGAACAGTTGCGGGAAAACTACCTGCTGCTCGATGAAAAAGCCAATAAGCTCCGGCAAAAACTTGCTCAGCTCGAAGAGCGCGATAATGAAATCTACCGGTCGATTTTTGAAGCGAACCCTATTCCCGACAGTGCACGCGAAAAGGAACTGGAGATGCAGCGTGAAGTGCAGCTCGTTATGGGCATGACGGGCTTTGAGCTGGAAAATTCTATCGTTAGTACCCTGACCAAATTAACCAACCGGATGGAGGCGCAGGAAAGGTCATATCTCGAACTGATGGAGGCCCTGAAAAATAAAGAAGACCTGCTGGCTTCCACTCCCGCGATACAGCCGGTAAGCAATAAGGAACTCAAGCGCGTCGCCTCGGGTTTCGGCTATCGTATTGATCCGATCTACAAAACAACCCGTTTTCATGGAGGGCTCGACTTTACCGCTCCCCAGGGCACCCCGATTTATGCAACGGCAAATGGAGTTGTGCGGGTAGCTGCGAATAAGGGTACAGGCTACGGCAACCATGTAATCATCAATCATGGCTATGGTTATCAAACCCTGTATGCACACATGTTCAAGATCAGCACCCGGGTGGGTGCACGGGTAAAACGGGGTGAAGTGATCGGCTATGTGGGCAGTACCGGAAAATCGACCGGGCCACACTGCCATTATGAAGTGCATAAAAATGGTCGCCGGATGGATCCGGTTTACTTCTTCTATAATGACCTTACGCCGGAGCAATTTGACCGGATCCTGAAGATGGCAGCAGCAGCCAACCAAAGCTTCGATTAGTTAATTTTACCAAACTGTGATAATTCGGGGAGAATATTTGGTGTTGTAACTGTAAATTTGCAGCGAATGACGCCATCTGCCGATATATTAGCTCTTGCTTATAAACGTCCTGTTTTCCAGGATGAACTTGAGTTGCTTCAGGAGCGGGAACAGCAGATTCCGGGATCAGTTCAGTTTAGCGTAAAACGCTACCAGCGTCTTCCGCAATGGTCTGTTGAGGATATGGGGATGATGGTGTATAATGTTCAGCAGCCACAGCAACGCGATAAATACCTTGAGCTGCATTTTTGTCTCTCCGGAAATGTATACTGTTATGAAAATGCCTCGAAGTGTGCCGGATGCCGCGAGCGTGCTGCAGTGAACTGCCGGGAGAAGATAGAAAGTGTAGATGTTTTGAGTTTCCGGTTTTCACCCGGGCACCTGTCCCAATTTGTCAAACCCCGTAAAGCGGATTTGTCGCTTCCGACAGCTATTCTCGATTTCAGCCACAGCAGCTCTTTCTCCAAAACACTGGCCGTATGCGGCAGGTCAAGATCTATCCTGGAAGGATTGCTCAGTAATAATTTTACCGGCTCGCTGGAGAATATTTACGTTAATGCACAAACGCAAATGCTGCTGCTCTACAGTCTCGATTGTATGGTGGGGGAAAAAGAGGTTGAAGCCTTCCAGTGTAAGTTTCTCGCCAACGATCAGGACCGCGAAAAGATCGTCAAGGCCCGCGAAGTGCTGATTCAGCATATTGGCGAACCCATTACCATCAAGGAGCTGAGCAAAAAGGTGGCCATCAACGAATGTTACCTGAAGAAAGGATTTAAAGAGTTGTTTGGCACCACCATTTTCGATTTCTATCAAAGCCAGCGGATGGAGCATGCGCGTTACCTGCTCTATGAAAAAGAGTTAAGCGTAACCGATGTGTCTATGCTGCTGGGGTATTCCTCCATCTCTCACTTTTCCACCGCCTTTAAACGGCATACCGGGCTTAAGCCCTGTGAGCTGCTGTTCCGAAACTGATCAGTTTCGCCAGCCTTATCTTTTTTCCGCCACCAACCTTTCCAATTATCATCTTTTTAAAAGATTGAAG
Source organism: Bacteroidota bacterium (assembly GCA_023409675.1). Classification (GTDB taxonomy): domain Bacteria; phylum Bacteroidota; class Bacteroidia; order Chitinophagales; family Chitinophagaceae; genus Flavitalea. The sequence goes on along the minus strand of JAEYRC010000242.1, from coordinate 466 downwards.
ATAGTATGCACTATGCCTGTCGGGCTTGAGGAAAACTCCGGTAGGTCTGTATTCTGTAATTCTTAAGTAATCGGGTATGGCAATCTATAGCAATGTTGTCTGAACTGATGCCTGGATATTGCCAGAAATCAATAACTTTTGCAGGGATACACCAGTTCGATTTCGGTTGATGTTTTCCGTTAGGTTTTCAGAAAATCCCGCGTCACTTCGATGGTCTTATCAAGGTCGGCATAACTCAGCGCTTCACTGATAAACCAGGTTTCATAAGCTGAAGGCGGAAGGTATATACCGGCATCGAGCATGAAATGAAAATAACGATTGAATTTTTCAATATCCGCTTGTTGCGCCGAGGCAAAATCCGTTACCGGTTTTTCGCTGAAATGTACACTGATCATTGACCCAGTCTGATTAAGCTGATATGGCACACCGGAAGCTTCCAATACTTCGTTCAAACCAGTATACAGAT
>JAEYRC010000378.1 GCA_023409675.1 Bacteroidota bacterium | reverse complement strand
TGCTGCGTGATGATCAGGTTGGGAATGCCTATAGAATATCCGTCATCGGAGTAACCACCGGTAAGGGTTATGCGAACACCGGATTCCGCCAAATTGTTTTTGTCCATGAGTTCCTGCAGCAACGCTTTCAGTTCATCAGCCTGAATTCCCGGATCAATCCGCATGACCGCGGCGGAATGGTAAAACCGCCGGATATGTTCATCAAGAAAAACGGGTTTTCCGTTCAGCACTTTAAAAAAATCAAAAATTCCATAACCCCGTTGCAGGGCAAGGTCGCTGATGTGTACCATCGCGTGAGCGGCGGGAATCATATTACGGTTGATACTGGTGTAAATGTTATTCACTTGCTGATGCGGTTGTATTTTTTCATAATGCGTGTTACCTCTTTGAGTGGCAGCGCCTTGCCGGTATGGTTGTTTCTTCCGGTCATGTCTTCCGCGGCAAAAAGGCTGTTGATAATCGCCTCTTCTGTTGCCTCGATAGCGCCCATGAACAGGGGAGAAAGTACATCATTTTCAAGTACTATCGTATTGCGCGTCCGGGAATTGGGATCATGCGGAATACGATTTTCGGGTGTTGTTGAAAAGGCGATGCAGTAGTCGCCGCTGCCATTAGACGCAATGCCACCGGTTTTAGCCAGACCCATAAATGCCCGCTTCGCCAGCCGCTCCAGGTTCCTGGCGTCAAGGGGTGCATCGGTGCATACGATGATCATGCAGGAACCATCCGCATTGTTCATCAGGCTGTTGCGGAAGGAAAACGTATTCAGTTCTTCTCCTACCGGAACACCATCGATCTGTAATACACCACCAAAGTTCGACTGCACCAGTACGCCAACCGTAAAGCCACCCAAACTTTCGGGAAGTTTACGGGAAGCTGTTCCGATTCCGCCCTTAAATCCAAAACACATGGTACCGGTTCCGGCCCCGATATTACCTTCCCTGACTACTCCGGGCCTGGCGGTTGTGATCGCGCTAATAACATCTTCCTCACGCACATGCATACCGCGGATATCATTTAGGTAACCATCATTGGTTTCTCCGATAAGCGCGTTGACCGACTGCGCTCCGGAATTTCCATCCTGCCTGAGGGTATATTTCACTACCGCGTTCATAGCGGTACCCACCGCAAGTGTATTGGTTAGCACTACAGGTGTTTCGAGGTTACCGAGTTCTGTAACCTGGGTAGAGCCAGCCAGTTTTCCAAATCCGTTGCCCGCAAAAATGGCCGCGGGTATTTTTTGCTGAAAGAGGTTTCCGGGTGCGGGTATCACGGCTGTTACTCCGGTCCGGATCGAATCGCCCTTTATGATTGTAGTATGGCCAACACTTACCCCATCGACATCTGTGATGGCGTTATTTTTTCCCGGTGACATCACCCCAATATGAATGCCAAGATCACGTACACGTTGCTGGGCCTGAATAACCATTGGCAGCAGGAGAATGAACAGCAAAACCTGTGTTCTGATAACGGAAAGCGTTAATTTTGAATACATGATGAAACGAATTTACGGTAAGCATCACCAAATCGTTCAGGATTTTCAGTTGTTTTAATAAACAGATCTCAGTAAGCAAATTACACCTGCTGAGTTCTAACGTTTATCCATATGCTTTGTAAGGCGATAATTACAATTTTATGCCATTTTTTGACCTGTATTGCCAACGCGCAGCAGGAGCGTACCCATACTGTTTATTTCGATTTTAATAAATTCACCCTAACCGAAACTGAAACACTTCGCTTATTAAATGTATCCGGTGACAGCTTGCTGATTATAAGTATCAGCGGTCATACAGATCCTATTGGTACCACACAGGCGAATTACCGGCTTTCAGTGCGTCGGGCTGAAACGGTACAACAAGCCCTACAGGCCCAAAATACTGATTACTCCCAGGCGTTGCTGAAAGCCTATGGTGAAGACAGTCTGCTGAGCCGGAATGACTCCCTGAACCGCAGGGTAGAGATTCGGTATCGTATCCGGTCCATTCCTTCAAATGTCCCAAATAATATTCCCGTTGATACCACTGCTACAGCCTCACTTCCCGGGGATACGCAGAAAACGGTCCTGACCCGACAAAATTTTGAACGCATCTATTTTCTTCCCGATCAGGCGGTTATAGATCCCGCTTCTTATCAGCATGTTGCTGCATTATTACGGTTTGTACAGGCCTATCCCGATCAGCTTATAGAAATCCGGGGACATGTGAATATGTCGCGGCGCTTCAATAGATTTCCGGAGAACGGATTCTACCAGCGCATGGAAAAGTTGTCGGAAGACCGTGCAAGGTTGATCTATGAAATTTTGGTGGAGAAAGGTATAGAACCCCGTCGGTTGCGGTATCGCGGAATGGGTAATCGTGAAATGGTGGTACCCGATGCGCGAAGTGAGGCTGAAATGCGTCGTAATATGCGGGTGGAAGTGGTTGTGTTTGAGTAATGATTACTGATTTCTTCCTTCCAGCATAGGAACAAAGGAAAACTGATCGAAAGCCTCTTCCTGCAGGGAGCCATCGGCATTTTTAGTGAGGCGCAACATGCGTTGCACATTGCCTTCACCGAGTGGAATAACCATCCGTCCGCCTGTTTTTAACTGACTGATCAGTTTTTCAGGGATATAGGGCGCTGCTGCGGTTACGAGAATTTTATGAAAGGGCGCATAGGTTGGTAATCCGGCATACCCATCGCCATAAAAATATTTGATATTGGGGTATTTATTGCGAAGGGGGAATTGTTTAAGCTGATCGAAAAGTTTTTTCTGCCGTTCGATGGTAAATACCTTTGCACCAAATTCGGCCAGCACCATGGCCTGGTAACCACTGCCCGTACCGATTTCGAGTACTTTTTCATGGGGTTGCACCTGTAATAGCTGGGTCTGATAAGCAACCGTGTAAGGTTGGGAAATGGTTTGATTTTCCGCAATAGGGAAGGCTTTATCTTCATAAGCCACTTTATCGAAGGCGGAGTCGAGAAAAAAATGGCGGGGGATGGCATTCACCGCATCGAGGATCCGCTGGTCGGTGATGCCTTTATCCTTAAGTTGTTCAACCAGTTGTTTGCGCAGGCCTTTATGGCGGAAGCTGTCATCGAAATTTCTCATACGGCCCGTAAAGATACTTAGAATTGGCGGCTTGCACAGGCTGAAAACGCTGATTAATTTTTCCGTTCAGGGGGAAGTTATTACTTTTGCGCTCATCCAAACTGGACCGGTAGCTCAGTTGGATAGAGCAACTGCCTTCTAAGCAGTAGGTCATTGGTTCGAATCCAATCCGGTTCACGAAAAGGGACAAAATGAAATTTTTCATTTTGCCCCTTTTGTTTTTCAATAAATATCTAATTACCACGTATTTTTATATTTTCCATTTCCCTTTATCCTGAAAAGTTTTCAAAGCCATTCATTTTATACATCGAACCAAAATCTGTAATTGCTAGTCATTTTAATTGACTTAAAATAAGGATGTTACCGAAAATTTCCGAGATAAAATGACACATTTATGCCCTAGTCCCATAGGGATGACCTCTTGGGGCTCGAACCGCTTAAATCATTAATAGACAACAAGTTTTGGCTGAAGTTCAGAGTGGCTTGAATATACATCGAACCGTTTTATCGTAATTATTTAATTATAGGCCGGTAAATTCGTATTCTCAAGAATGAATTGACTGTTGTAAAACCCAATTGTGAAGTTCGCTAGATCATATAAGAATGACAGGGTATGCTGAATCTGCGAAGCTGAATGATGCACTCCTCTTCGTTGCTCTATTTCGATGATCAGCTTATATTCTGGTGACAATTCATCCAGTTCAATTAAATTAGTTTCATTAGTAACTGGCGTTCTTACGAGATGATTATAAATGATCTTTACACTATTTTCAAGCAAATTTCTAAAGCAGCTCTCATTCCATAATATCGGTTTTCTAAACAGTAAAGCGATCAGCCGCCTTTTCTGATCAATGCTTGCGTTTTCGTACAGGTAATCAAGCGAAGACAGTGCTCCTGACATTCCGTCTAGTCTTCCCTCCCAAAGTTTAAGAGAAATAAAAGCATTATCGATTTTACATTTCAACATTTCCGTTTTTATCTGGCACTCCTTTTTGAGTTTATAATATTCCGAGGCATCAATATCTTTTGAAAGAAGTAACGAACGTGCCGTGATCATGTGATCCTCTAACTCTTCAATTTTTTTGATAGTGCGATGTTGATTGATCATGGTTAAAAAGGAAGAAGCCTTGTAATTTTTTCTAAGAATTGACTGGAATAAATTATTGTATTCAGTATTTGGTTTTAATGATTTTATTATGCTGATAAAGGAATTATGCACTTTTTCAGTTCTTATTCTGAAGCCACAATTACAGTGATAATAAAAATACCAATTCGTTCTCCCTTTTGATCTGCTGCCCGTCAATCTTTGAGAACAACGAGGACAATAAAGAAATCCCCTGAAGGGTAACATTTCATTGGCGATTTCCTTACTTGTATTTATTATTTTCCTGCTTTTGTTTTTAAGAACATTTTGTACTTTATCAAAAAGCAATGGTGATATGATTTTTTCATGTTTGCCATTTGCCGTCCGTAGTATGGCCTGTTTCCTATCTATAATAATTTTTCCGCAGTAAACTGGGTTTCGTAGTACCTGACAGAAGTTGTTCAACGAGCAAACTAAACCCTTTTTTATAGCCATTCGGTGGATTTCACGGATACTGAATAACCCCATACTAACCTGTTCAAACGCTTCCCGTATCAATGTTGCTTCAGGTTCTTGTATTGCTATATATTTTTCACCAGCGGCTGATTGCATGTTTCGATACCCGATAGGGGCACTTCCCATCCATCTACCCATCGCACGTGCTTTTTGCATCTTCTCCTTTACATTCAATGAACGTATATCATTTTCTACTTCAGGTGTTACCAGGTAAATTGCCAGGATCATCTTGTTTTCAGGAATACTTATATCCAATGGCTGTTCTATAGCTTGCGGAATGACATTTATATCCTGAAGCTTTTTGATCATCAGGTAGGCTTCGGCTATAGTTCTGCTAAACCTATCCCATTTAGTAAAAAGAACATAATCCGGTCTATTGGCTTTGTAGGTTTTGTAACCCATCAATAAAGAGGACCATGTTGGTCGTTTGAAATTTCTGGCGGGAAAATCCTCAAAGAAGATATTTTGAACTTGAATGCTATTTATCAGGCAATGTCGACGCAATATGTCTTCCTGATATTTTACCGAAAATCCCTTTTCAGCTTGCTCGTCTGTGCTTACGCGTATGTATAGATCTGCCGTCTTCATTGTGCTAATTTTTTGACTGCAATTAATTAATCTTGGAATTAGTGTATATTACTATTATCTCTTAAACCCTATATTTTGAGAAAATTTCTCACTTTGATTAAAATGTCATATTTTTGAGAAAATTTCTCAAAATGCTAACAGAGTTTTCAGTATCTAATTATTTGTCATTCAAGGATAAAACGACCTTAAGCCTTCTTTCTACCTCAATTAAAGAGCATAAGGATAAGAATATATTTTCCACAGAAAGACATGATCTGCTGAAAGGAGCTGTGATATATGGAGCAAATGCCAGTGGGAAAAGCAATTTTATTAAGGCGATGTCCACTATGCGTAGGCTAATTCTTTTCTCCTTTGAAAAATCTTCAACTGAGGAGTTAGGAATTACACCATTTCTTTTAAATACTGACACAGAAAATGCTCCTTCTTTATTTGAGGTTGTTTTTCTTATTGACAATATCCGTTATCGTTATGGATTTGAAGTAGACGATACGGCTGTACATGCTGAGTGGTTATACGAAGCAATCAAGCAATCAGAAAAACCGCTATTTATTCGCGAAAAGGATGGAATTGAGGTAATGGAAAAAACTTTTCCTGAGGGAAAAGATCTGGAAGAAAGAACAAGAGATAACGCACTTTTTTTAGCAGTCATTGATCAATTCAACGGGAAAACAGCAAAAAAGATCATGCATTGGTTTAGCAATTTTATTACAGTATCAGGGCTAAGTCATGAAGGTTATAAGGCCGTGACCTTTGGGCTACTGGAGGATAAAAATACCCGCCCCCTTTTGCTGGATTTTTATAAAAAACTGGATTTAGGTTTTGATGATATTACGACAGACAAGAAACCATTTGACCCAAAAGAATTGCCGGAAGAGATTCCTGAAAGCCTGGTGAAACAACTCATAACAGACCTTCAGGATTCTTTCCGGATTGATATCAGAACCATCCACAAAAAGTATGATGCAAAAAATAAGGTCGCAGGGAATGTGGAGTTTGATATGCGAAGCCAGGAGTCTTCCGGAACGAACAAGCTATTCAATATCTCAGGGCCTGTATTCGATGTCTTGAATGATGGAGGAGTTTTAGTTATTGATGAACTGGATGCCAGTTTGCACCCTTTACTGACACTTGCTATCACCAGATTATTTAATTCGGCTGAATTCAATCAAAAAAACGCCCAACTGATTTTTGCTACGCATGATACTAATCTTTTGAATTATGGTAATTATCGTAGAGACCAGATATATTTTGTAGAGAAGAATAAATACGGTGCATCCGAAATGTACTCACTGGTTGAATACAAGGAAGATGGCAAAACCATTCGTAAAGACCGTTCTTTTGAGAAAGACTATATTGAAGGTCGTTATGGAGCTATCCCTTTCATTGGTAATCTGTCAAATATTGTAAAGGAATGGCAAGAAAGATAAAGATACCCAATGAACATCTCAAACGCTATGCAAGGCAGGAACAGAAACGAAAGCAGAATGTTCGTAGTAAACGCATGTATTACCTGATTGTGTGTGAGGGAGCAAAAACGGAACCCAATTATTTTGAGGGGCTTAAGCAGGATCTTCCGAAAGGTGTACTTACATTCTACCAGATTGATATCGAAGGCACAGGTAGAAATACACAGTCTTTGGTACAAGAGGCTGAGCGTTTAAAGAAGGCGTATGAAGAAAATACCGAAAGGGTAATAGATAGATTATGGGTAGTATTTGATAGGGATAGTTTTGATGCAGAAAGTTTTAATAATGCCATCAACTATTGCATGGCCCATGCAATAGGCTGCGCCTGGAGCAACGAAGCCTTCGAGTTATGGTATCTCCTGCACTTTCATTATTACAATAATGCGATCAGCAGAAAAGACTATCAAGGTTTGATAGAAGAAAACCTGCAACCTCATCTTGGTGAGGAATACGAGTATGAAAAAAATAGTGTAGAGATGTATGCCTTGCTTAAAGAGTATGGCAGTATGGAAGATGCCATTCGAAATGCTAAAAATCTGGAAAGAAATTTTGCCGGAAGACAAAATTATGCCAATCATAATCCTTGCACGATGGTGTATAAACTGGTGGAGGAGTTATTGCAATTAAAAGAAGAATAAAATGAATGTTCATATTAAAATATATCCAGCCAAAAACGGCGATAGTTTCCTGATAAGTTTTGGGGAAACCGCAGCGGAGAAAAAACATTTGCTTATTGACTGCGGTTACGTTGATACTTTCCAAAACTATCTAAAGGATGATTTAATAAAAATTGGCAAGAACGGAGGAACCCTCGAAAAGCTAATTCTGACACATATTGACGCTGACCACATTCAAGGAGCAATAAGGTTTTTAAAAGATAACAATGCCAAAAAGTTTATAGCAATAAAAGAAGTTTGGCATAACACATATCGTCATCTCAGTGTGCAAAAGGAAGGTGATATAGGTGTAAAGCAAGAGCGAATTTTACAACAGATAATCCGAAGAGGATATCCCCAAAGCGAAAGCAAACAGGGAGAGCAAGGAATCAGTGCAGAGCAAGGAACAACAGTGGGCACATTACTGCTGCAAGGAAAATATTCATGGAATAGCGACTTTAATAATCAGGCCGTTTGTATTGAACAAAGGCACGAAATTGAACTCGATGCTGATACTTATATCTATCTTCTCTCCCCTGACAAGCAAAAGTTAGAAAAGCTGAAAGATCTATGGACTGATGAATTAAAAAAGTACGGCGCTAATTTCAATTCGGGCAATTCGCAACTATATGATGACGCATTTGAGATGCTTTTGTCATGGGAAAAAGAGAAGGCTAAAGTAGCCCCAAAGCCAATTTCCGCCACAAAAGAAACGCTCGAAGAATTATTAAAAACACCTTTTGATGAAGACAATACGGCTACAAATGGCAGTTCTATTGCCTTTGTTTTACAGGTTCAAAACAAAAAAATACTTTTTCTTGCCGATGCCCAGCCTGGCTTGATAGTTCATTCCCTTAACGAATATCAAAACGAAGGCACAATAATCTTTGATTTAATTAAAGTTTCCCATCATGGCAGCTTTGGTAATGTCAGCCGTGAATTGCTAAGTAAAATTGATTCGGAAAGATATCTTATCTCTACTAATGGCCAAAAGCATGGTCATCCGGACAAGGAAACGATAGCACACATCATTACCAGGAAAGCGGATTTTCATAGAAAACTATATTTTAATTATATCACTGCTAATTCAAAATATTTTGATAGAGAAGATTGGAAGGAGAAATATAATTACTCAATCCACTACTTAGATCAGCAGCATTACACTCTTACAATATGAATCAAAAAATATTAAACCCAAAGCAAATAGAATTAGCAACCGTGCAGGTCATCTGCGGAGGCAAGTCAGGCACGGCCTTTTTTGTTGCTGCTGAAGGGGATAAACAAATCTTACTTACATCTGAGCATAACCTGCCTGAAGGTCAACCGGTAAAGCTATATCTAAATGATAAGGAAATAGACGCGGAAATCCTGGAAAGAATATCAGACCGTGATGTTGCCATACTGGAACTTAAAATTAAACCTGAAACTATTATTCCTGCCCTCCCTTTAAAAAAAACAGAAATTCCTTACGATGAAAATTGGGAAACTTATGGGTTCCCAACACAAAGGGTAGAATCTGCTGGAAGGTATACTGGCAGCGTCTCCCGGACTAATAATGGCACAAAATGGGACGTGGATTTAGAATGTGATCAATATAGCAATCTCGACCAATTTGATGGATTGTCTGGCTCGCCGTTAGTAATGAACGGGCATGTAGTAGGAGTAATTGGCTACGATACCGTAGGGACACTTGGCGCAACAAGTATCAGTAGTATTGCCGAGATCTTGAACAAGTACCATATCAAGGTCACTGTCGATAAAGGGCATGCTATACCAGAATCGATAGAAAGTGATATATCAGACACTACGCCCAATGAAGAAGTATTGCAAAAAATTAATGAAGTAGTTGCAGCGCAAATTGATGGGAGCTATTTTTTGGTGAGTGGCAGCCCGGGTTCAGGCAAAACTACAATAGCTGCTCAATTGGAGTTGGAGACTGGCAATCACATTATAAGCGACCGTTTTTTTGTAAAGGTTCCGGAGAGCGAAGAAATTCCAACACAAATCAGGGCGACACCGGATTTCTTTATGAAATGGGTAGAAGAAGTTTGTCATCGTACCCTGTATAACAGTCCGCCACCTAAGCCCAAGGCTGAAAAATCATTAAATGACAGGATAATAGACATCCACCAGGCGATACAGCAGTTATCCTTGCATTATCAGCAACAAGAGAAAATAGCCTTTTTGATTATAGACGGGTTGGATGATGTTAGCAAATTCCAAATAGAGAACTTTCTCTCCGTATTGCCTGCTAAGTTGCCACCACATATCAAGGTGATTTTATCATGTACTTCAAAAGAGTTATTACCTAATGCATTCCAGACCATAATTGATGCATCAAAAGAAATTAAGGTTACACCACTCTCCATTCAGAATGCGGAAAAATATCTTTCCGAGCATGTAAAAGAAAAAGGGCTTAACGCAAATCAAATAGCTGCACTGGCAGAAAAATCAGAAGGGCATCCTCTTTATCTAAGGTATTTGACCAAGTATATTTTAGGAATGGACGAAATACCTTCCATTGATGATTGGATTAGCTCCATTCCTGTAATTGGCGGAGAAATAGAAAGCTATTATAACAAAATCTGGCTGCAAATAAATGATCACCCGGAAGAAATCTGGCTAGCAGCTACTTTGTCAAGATTAAGAGTACCGGTAGATAAGAAAACCTTATCAGAAATACAGCCCGATACTACGAAACACAGTTTCCTGCCAAGTTTTAAGAAGATCGAACACTTGTTAAGAGACAATGAGGCGATAAGTATCTATCACACTTCTTTTTCTGATTTTGTAAATAAAAAGACAGATGAATTAGACGAACAGGTACATAAAAACATAAGTGATTACATTCAAAAACACCCTCAGACAAATTTTAGCCTGTCTGAGAAAGTGTATCACCTGGCACATGGAGATGAGCAAAGCAAAAGAAACGCATTAGTCGAGTGCAACCAGGCATGGATTGATGACTGTGCATTGAACAGTATTAACCCTGATATTGTTTTGGTAGACGTTAAAAATGTCATTGGTCTTGCTGCTGGATTGGGGATAGCACACAAAGTCATTTCTTTATTGCTTCTTTCGCAGCGGGTAAATTTTAGGTACAATACACTTTTTCAGGAAAACGCCATTTTTCTTGTAAATGCTTTACTGGCCTTGGGCAGACCGGAAGAAGCGATAAGGTACGTTGTACGCAATAAAACGCTGATCACTGCTGATGGGGATGCATTATACCTTCTACAAAAATTTTACGAGTATGAGGCAGATGAAGAAGCTGAAATTTTATTGAATGCGATTAATCAGACGTGTAGAAATATAATCGAGAATGGATTTGATACAAATTCCTTCAATAGATTTATTCAATTAAAATTCAGTGCTGTAGCACTCTCATCGAATTCAGATTTCAAATCGGCATTTGAGGAATATAGACATCTGAAAAAGGTAGCTGTTAAAACGATCACTGACAATGGTAATACTGAAGAGGCTGTTCACAGATTTAAAGATGAGATAAGTTCATACCATACTGGTTACTTGATATGGCGATTCAATATTCCTCCGATTACTAAAGTCAATGAAGAAAAATTCAAACTGCCATTTGATGAAAAATCAAGTGGATTTTCAGCGCTCTGTATTTCCGATGCATTAGATTTTCAGGAGAAAAGCCCGAAACGGAAAACAGTTGATAATATTCCAGATTGGATTGAAGACTTGGAATATCTAATTGATAAATATGGCACACATCCAGACTATTACTTCGTGCTATTGCATATTCTTCTGGGCAGATCAAAAAGGTTTGATCTAATTAAGAACCTGTACAAGAACGTCTTTACAAGTGCCGAGGAATTCGATTTGCGAAAAGAAAATGGCGTTGATTTAAATCATCACTCCATACATCGATTTACACTCAATGCAGAATGTCTCGGGTATTTTGATACTGTAGACCAGTATCCGCCACTACCACAATATGGCTACTCATCCAATTGGGAAGAAAGTATAAAATCTGTTTTTAAGCATTTATGTTTCCTGGCAGGAAAAGTAAAGCGTTATAAAATTGATGGCAGGAATGAAGAGATCAAACAGCTTCAGAGTAAGCTACCTGCATTAATTGAAAAGTTAATTCCAGACTTAAGGGATAGGATGAATTGGAAGAGAAGCTATGCCCTTCCTGAGTTGATTTACCCGGTCATCTACAAAGACCTGATTCATTTATTAGTAGATGCTTTTCCGGATTATATTCCCGTTTTTGTTGAGCAAATGGTCAATAAGAAGCCATATCAGCTTGGGCTCTATACCGAAGGTTATACCGATAGCTTATTTGTTATTGCCAGGGAACTAGCTAAGGAAGCCGAACATGAAGTGTCGGCTTTTAAAGTAGCAAAAGTGTTAGAAGAGCATATTGTTAGGACGGTAGAAAATAGATGGGAGAGAAATGAATACCTGTTGAGATTAATTGAACTGTATGCGCTCCTGAAGAATCATGATAAAGCTAAAAAAGTTTTTAAGGAAACAATTGATACCTCAATGGGGCCATCATGGTACAAAGAAGCTCAGTTGGGAATAATTAATACTGCTGTTTCAAATATCGTCCCTAAAGATGGCAATCTTTCCTACCTGCAGAAGTTCGCAGCGCATCTTCATAACGCATCCGGCGAGATGACATTTCAAAGATATGTGAAACAGCAGCAGGAAGAGTTTGTCGGTGACCTTGCTAAAGTCGGTTTTTTAAATAAGTCAATAGAGTACTTTAAGCACTTGTTGCTTCCGGATCACCGAACGGTTATTGCCAATGCTGAGTCGGGGACGGTTGATATGCCTTACATAGGCGAGGGATACGTGTTAGGGGCCAAGGCTATCGAGGAGCAGAGTGGTATAATGGATATGCTGCGGAATATTGAAGATTCAGGCTCCCTTATCGTTTGGGGACTCTGTGAATTGTTTATACTTGGAGATGATAGATACATTAGAGACTATGCAAAGATTCAGGCAGGTATTCTGAACCATTTGGAAAACAGTGAACCAGGAAGGTTAGACATAGTATTTAAGCGTCTGGCTCGGTTTGTAGTTGCTGAAATAAGCGATGAATTTCGATATGAGTATCTACGGGAATTGTTTAGCGAATTGAGTACTTCAAATTTTGAAAAGTTGAAACCGTATTTAGAAGCGGTTGGAATGCAACCGACTCAACCCTCAAAAGGAGAAACTAAAGAAGAAAGAAAACCTGCAACATCTAAACGAGAAGAGAAAGATGCTCTCGACGACCTAATTATTGCAAAAGAAGAAGCACAGCGGAAAATTGATACAGAAAATAAGAGCGGCGCAAGAAAAGTAATAGCCGACGCACTGCAAAAAGTTCAGGATGAAAAATATGGGGTATGGTCATTTAACTATTCCAATAAAATTAATGACATAAGAAATCTTTTTGCTGAAACGTACGATAACTCAGCAGAATTTATCAAAGACATAAAACAACTGATTATTAATGAGCCCTATTTTGAAGAATGGGTAATTGCCAATCAAATTATCTCATTGCTCCGGAATATAAATGATGAGCAGGAAAAGCAGTTGATCTTAGAAGCTGTTCTGGAGCATATTGATTTGATGGTGAGGACTGGCCAGCATTTTTATGACCGGTATGAGTGGCTGAATAAAGGAGTTGATAAAGTAAATACCGATGAACAAGATTATCATTTACTAAAGTTTCTTATCTGGTTTTTAAATCATCCTTCATTAGTTGTAAAAAATAGGGTTATTGAAACCTTAGTTTGGCTCGGTTCCATTAACTCAGGCATTGTTTTGCGAGCACTATTGAAGGAAATACTTTGTGACGGCTATAGCATTTCAAAAGAACTTTCCGCTGCTATTATTCATCAGCTCTCAGATGTAAATCCTGATGGTTTTGCAGAAAACCTGAAAGCTGCCTTGGAAGAAAATGAACAAGAGGTATTGAAGCTTAATCATTTTATGATAAAGGAGGCCATTCTTGCATCTCTTATCGAGCTTAAAAATAATGGCATTGATGATCTGGATGAGTTGATTGCAAAGTTGGAGCGAACTTTTGCTGCATCTAATAAGAGCAAAGGTGAAATAGTATTTGAAGAAGAATTTTTGGAACGCTTAAGCGACCCATTATATGAGCTTAATGAGTTAAATATTTTGACCAAACAGTTTGCTGAAACATTGGTGGGACAGGTAAAAGCATTGGCCCCACTATCTATTGAGGATACTCAAAAAGCAAGTGAATATATTGATAGGAGTTTTAATGACCATAACGACATCTCTCTTGTTTCAGATTTCGATGTTCTTTTGAGATATGCTTTAAATGTTGCTGTGTGCTCCTGCACTACACTCAGTGACAGAGAGAAAGTTGCTGATATATTACGGTTTTATCAACCAACCTTCCCGGAAAACAGATTGGCACCTCAATTTAATAGCAGTAACGAAAGTTTTGAAAATGCGGTGAAGGATTTTATTGAAACAGGCAATATTGCTTTTGACAAACTATCAGTTAACAATGAGCTTCCGTTGAATTACTATGCTACAGAACACTCGGAATCTCGCCGAAGCACTAAAGAGAAAATAGAGCTCACTGCCTACCTGATCCCAGTAGCAAAATTCTCTGCAAAACGCCACTCTTATCCTTGGCCAACTTTTGCTGCGAATGGTTATCCTGTTAATGTTTCAGAGGAAGACGAAGATGTAATTCCGCTATTTATTAAGAGTGAATTTGCAGGTAATGTTACCGGAAGCGAGTTGGTGCCGGCTGTAATGACTGCGACTCTAGGCACTCTAATTCCAAATCTAAAAGCCAATACTAAATCTATATACTGGCGCAAAGGAAGAAATTGGGATAATAGAGAACAGGGAGTTGCTGCAAAAACAGGTTATTATACAACTGTAACAAAAGACAAGATCGAAACGCTGAAAACCAGGTATAAGCTTATTTGGCAAATATCTTTTGGATACAAATCCAAATACATTGATGTTTTTGAACAAAAGGAGATAGTAAGATGATTACACCTAACAGCAGAAAGGAATTTGAAAGGCATATTGACATCCTTGCTGAAAGCATCGAAAAGAAAACATTTCAATTACCGCCTAGTCGCAGGATGCTCAATAGCTTGCTGAACGCAAAACAATTGCCGAACAGACGTACTAGTTTTTTGACTATTGACGAATCCACACGACTATTAGCTAATTCATTGGCAAATTTCGACAGCCCAGAATTTAAAAACAGAAAAGATGCCGAACAGTAGAAAAGAATTTGAACGCAACATGCATTTTTTATCCGAAGGCTTTGAAAGAGACCAGGTGAAGATTAATAGCACGAATGTAAAAACAATTAAAGGGATACAAAATGCCAGAATAGCCCCTAACAGGAGAGCTAACCTTCATACAGTTAATGAAATGGCTAGGCTGATGGCAAACACAGTTGCCAATATGGTGCAACAAAAGGAATTTAAATCAAACGAAAATGGAGAAAAGTAAGTATGGTATGTCTCCTCCTAAAACGAGAAGGGATTTTGAACACAATCTTTTTCTATTGGCAGAAGATACCCACCGAATCAGGGAAAGCGGCGATGAGAATTTATTAACGAATTTTTTGTGGGCTACATATCCGCATATAAAAAACATAAAAAATCACCCTAATGGGAGGCTGAATTTTTTGACGATAGATGAACAAGCACGCTTGCAAGCAAACATGAAAAAATGGATGAGTGAAAGATAACAATAACCATACCTTCCATTTCCTTGCAGAAATCGCAAAGGAAAATACCTATCGCCTGCTTTTCCCCGATTCAAAAGCAGGCATGGCGATAATATGGTTGTATGAAAAGTTGGAGAATGGTGCTTTCCCCGACAAGTTCTTTAAGGAGTCCGACATACACGACGCATTGCTAAAAGTATCTTCCGTTAATCTAAACAATGGGCAATACCATCTAAAAGAGCAGCACAACAGCATCATCAGCGATTTGCAGGAATATTTTGTTCGTTATGATGAAGACAAACAGCAATACAGTTTCAAGGAATATGCCTACACCTTTTGCAAACATGCTAAGGAAACCCTCAAATCATTTTTCGATCCCACACAAATTGAAGTAATTTGTACAAACCTCCGGGATAAACTCATTAGCTGCATCACAAAGGAAAAAGTACAGGAGTGGTTTGACCTGGATTTTTCAGCGTTCAAACCCCTTTTAAAAAACCAGTTGGATTACCTGGATAAACAGATTGATCAATCCGTAGCAGACTTAAGAGAGAATAAAAAACTCAGCTTACAGGAAGGAACAATTTTAGATACACTACGCCAGATCGACGAACGGTTTGAGATCATCCGTAGCCAAAACAAAGAACTGCGGATAGCTTTCAGAGCAACAGAAGAAATAAGAAGGCTGCTCAACAAATATGCAGAGCAATACGACAGCGACGAAATACATAGAGGCACAGATGCTGCCATTTCCTTTTTTCAGGAAATGCGCCACGTACTATTATTGATTGATAAAAGGCTCGACAGGATACAACCCCGGATAAAGCAACTTTTCAGCAATTTAAATAAGCCCCTCTTTAATGTCAGGATAGAGAAATTTCTGGGCTACTTAATCCGCAACAGTATAGAAACGAATGTAGAAGGCAGAAAAGAACTGTCTTTGCCGGATGGGATTCATCAAACAATAACCAGTCTTGCCATTTCAAATTTCACAATTGTAGAGCGAAAAACAGATCTATTTCCTGTCAAACCTAAAAAACGCATTGTAGTTGTCGAAACCCCTGAACTAAAACAGAAAGCATTTGCAACAACCATCAGCCAGGTATTTCAGCAAGATGATGTAACACGGTGGTTAGGCATAATAGCAGAGCAGAGCTATACTGCCGTGGGATTCGCTTTGAAAACGTACTAACCATCAAGCCCGAAAACATATTACAAAATAAAGTAATATGGTTGTTCGATAAGGGTTCTAAGGAGCTAAATGAGGAAATTCATCCGAAGTTAGCTCAAGTAATCGGCAGGTACCAAGGCAATATACCCTACTTGATCCCTTAGCTGAAAAAGAAACTTCCTGCTGAGCGGAAAGCGTATGTCGTTAAGGTAGGAAGCATGAATGCCTACGCAAATAAGCCGTTAAAAGAGATTGCCCTGGTGTGTGAAATAAAAATAAATCTGACCTTTCACATTGCAAGGCACACGTTTCCAAACAATATCCAACTTATTTTTAGATTTTCGGAAAATTTAGAAAATGTTCAATTAAAACACAAAAGATTATGAATTCGTCTAAAAAAACCCTTCGGGAGCTAATCAGGACTATAAAAATACATACAGGCCACACCCAGGCGCAGATCGCTGATGCAGCCGGGTATAACCGTTCTTATCTTTCGCAGGCTATAAATTCGGGGCAAAAAGGGCAGATTTATGATGTCATTAGCGAACGCTACAAAAGCGTACTAAACGGGGTGCAGGAAGTGCCGCAAATAATAAAGCCCTCCACGCCCAAGGAAAAGGAGCAGGAGGACTATATGCGGAAGTACATTGAAATATTGGAAGTAAAAGCTAAGGAAGAATCGGCTAAGCTTAGCCAGATACAGGCTAATTTAGACGCAATTCAGGGAATTCAGCAAACACTACTGGAGAATCAGCAATGGCTAAAGGCTGGTCTGGAGAAAGGCTTAAAGATGACAATTGATCGTGATGCCATTTTCGGATTAGCTGGTAGGCTAAGCAATAAGTTGCTCGTTCTGGAGCAGAAAATTGACGCGTGGGGCAGTGCTGCACCAACGGACAAAAAATCAAACAAGCGATCATAATTCAACATGGTTTAGGTTAGGGTTTTTGATCTACGAAAAGGCAATATTGACCAATAACCAAATATCGTATCGCTCATTTAAGTTCAGTATGTAAATACCCCTATCCAATATCTAAAACAGGTCAAAATTCGTGCAAATAAAAAAGTTTGCCTCCGTATCTACCTGTGAAACAAGGGGATAGGGGCCGGGTTGCATTCCAATCCGGTTCACATCTTTTTTAGTTCCCGCAGATTGTTAGCTAATTTTCTTAGATTTTTTCGTTGCTTTTTTTCGTTTCTATCCTCAACCCTTAGCGCTGGTCGTCAAATAATACTTCGCGATCATATTCGGTATTTCCCAGTCGGGCAATTCCTTTTTCTCCAGGTATTGAATATAACGGTCAAGCACAAGGGAAAACCGGTCTTCGTGACTGTTCCGAAGTTTTTCCGGTATTACGATTTTCCATCCTTCATTCACTTCCTTAACGTCCAGTCCGGGAAATTTTTGCTGTTGCTGCTGAATGAATTGCTGAAGAGCAGTTGATACCTGTTGTTGATTTGAAGGCGGATGAGCCAGAATATAAAGTTCCGGAATAAAATTTCCTTCAGCCTGCTGGCGAATGACCAGATCGGAATGAGTTCCGCGCAGCAAGGCCAGGTGCGTGTCGGCACCATGGGGCGATTCAAACGCCCACTTGACGCTTACACGGGCATGAACTCCCTTTACCACGAAATTGAGCTCACCATTGGCGGGCAGTTCGAGCGTATTATCAAATTGTATATAAGGTTGAAGAAATTA